>NZ_QFRV01000108.1:0-1483 GCF_004136805.1 Enterobacter cloacae complex sp. GF14B | reverse complement strand
CGGACCGCCGTTTTGAATAACGAACTGCAGGATAAATTTGTCTGCTGGTATCCGGGTTTTCAAAGTGACGGGAAGGGACCAGCGATGGCAGCATAGCTCACGCTGCCCCAATATTTTTTATGCTCTCCTAGTTGTTTGCGGTCTTGCGTGGCAGGGAGCAGGCATCTTTAACTTGCCTTTCACAGTGATGCTATGGACTATCATTAGATTAATTATCGTGGTATCGCTTGTATTTATTACTGGAAAATTCGGTCTATCAAGAGAGTTTACTTTCCCCGCAGCAGCAGTAGGTTTAGCTTTTAGTTTATTCCCTGTCCTTGATCATATTGCGTTAGGTTATTCTGCTAAAAATTTCTATGAAACCACTAATTTTATGGGGCAAACGGTTCGGGAATTTGGTGCCAGTAAAATTACGGTCTGGTGGGGTTCGATTTATGCCAAAATAGCCTATGCTAGCCTTGCAGGTTTAATTGGATATGGTGTTAAGGTCGCCACTGATGATTAAAAAAGAAAAACCAACTTGAAGTTGGTTTTTTTGGCACTGTTGCAAATAGAGATTTGAGTCGATGATGTTCCCTTTAAAAAGTACTTAGAGACCGAAAACCCTGTTGATTAGACACACTTCACCCTGAGGCTGACCATAATAAAATGACGATGCTTGTCCTTTACGTAGTGCACGCATGACTTCAATACCTTTAATTGTGGCATAAGCCGTCTTCATAGATTTGAATCCTAATGTGGCCCTGATGATCCGCTTTAGCTTGCCATGATCACATTCAATCACGTTATTTTTATACTTAATCTGCCTGTGCTCAAGGTCTGGTGGACATTTACCTTCCCGTTTTAACCGTGATAAAGCACGTCCATATGTGGGTGCTTTATCCGTGTTGATCACTTGTGGAATTTGCCACTTCTTCACATTATTTAAAATTTTTCCAAGAAAACAATATGCTGATTTGGTATTACGTCTAGAAGAAAGATAAAAATCAATGGTATCGCCACGTTGATCGACTGCACGATACAGATAAGACCATCGTCCATTCACTTTTACATAGGTTTCATCAATATGCCACGAGCTCAGATCTGTAGGATTACGCCAATACCAGCGTAAACGTTTTTCTATTTCAGGAGCATAACGTTGAACCCAACGGTAAATAGTCGTGTGATCAACATTCACACCCCGTTCGGCCAGCATTTCCTGCAGTTCACGATAGCTAATGCCATATTTACAATACCAGCGCACAGCCCAAAGAATGATTTCGCCCTGAAAATGCCGACCATGGAAAGGATTCATATGCTGCACCTTTAGCTAAAACAGTCTTCAGCTTACCATTCGTGGTTATTTGCAACAGTGCCGCTGACGCACACCATCGCCCACCGGGTGGGTCGCTATCTGGAACGGCAAGGCCTGCTGGAACGGGATGTCGAAAACAGCTATCTGGCCTCGGATGCGGTGGATGACGACCCGATGACACCCCTGCTG
>NZ_QFRV01000055.1:0-5075 GCF_004136805.1 Enterobacter cloacae complex sp. GF14B | reverse complement strand
TTCGCCTGCACTGGGTCGCCGTGCAGCGCGATCGTCTGGTCTGGAGCAGCGACGCCGATTGCGATATTAACGCCCTGCTCTCCAGCGCCATGGACGATGCCGAGCGCGAGCGGTTCGACGCCCGCTGGCAGGAGCTGGATCTGGATGATAGCTGGCTGCCGGTGCCGCTGCACCCGTGGCAGTGGCAGCAAAAAATTGCCATTCATTTCCTGGCGCAGCTCGCACGCGGTGAAATGGTGGAGCTGGGTGAGTTCGGCGATGAGTATCTGGCGCAGCAGTCCCTGCGCACGCTGACCAACGCCAGCCGTCGCGCGCCGTATGACATCAAGCTGCCGCTGACCATCTACAACACCTCCTGCTATCGCGGTATTCCGGGCAAGTATATTGCCGCCGGTCCGCTGGCCTCGCGCTGGCTACAGCAGCAGTTTGCCAGCGATGCCACGCTGATTCGCTCCGGGGCGCAGGTGCTTGGCGAACCCGCTGCCGGATATCTGTCGCATCCGGGTTATGCCGCATTGCCTGAGGCGCCGTACCGCTATCAGGAGATGCTGGGGGTGATCTGGCGCGAGAACCCATCCTGCTATTTACAGGATGGTGAACAGGCGGTGCTGATGGCGGCGCTGATGGAAACCGATAATCAGGGGCGCCCGCTGATTGACGCATGGATCAAACGCTCGGGGTTAACCGCTGACGCATGGCTGGAAAAGCTGTTTGAGGCGACGGTGATCCCCTTCTATCACCTGCTCTGTCGCTACGGGGTGGCGCTCATCGCCCACGGCCAGAACGTCACGCTGGTGATGAAAGATTACGTTCCGCAGCGCATTTTGCTGAAGGATTTCCAGGGCGATATGCGCCTGGTGGATGAAGATTTCCCGCAGGCGCAGAGCCTGCCGGAGCAGGTAAAAGCGGTGACGGCGCGCCTCAGCGCGGATTACATCATCCACGACCTGCAAACCGGCAACTTTGTCACGGTGCTGCGCTTTATATCCCGCCTCACCCTGCAATGCGGCGTGAATGAAACCCGCTTCTATCAGATCCTGGCGCTGGTGTTACATCGTTATATGGCCGCCCATCCGGATCTTGCGGCGCGCTTCGCGAAGTTCGACCTGTTTAAGCCGCAGATTATTCGCGTGATCCTCAACCCGGTCAAACTGACCTTCTCTGAACACGACGGCGGCAGCCGCATGCTGCCGAACTACGTCTGCGATCTTGATAACCCTCTTTTTTTGGTCTCCCGGGAGTCAGCGCAATGAAAACCTATGATTTCATCGGCATTGGTATCGGTCCGTTCAACCTCAGTATTGCCGCGCTGGCGGAGGGGCTGGACGGTTTTAGCTCGCTGTTTCTTGAACGCAAGCCGCACTTCTCCTGGCACCCGGGGATGATGGTGCCGGACTGCCATATGCAGACCAGCTTCCTGAAGGATCTGGTCAGCGCCGTAGAGCCAACCAACCGCCACAGCTTCCTGAACTACCTGGTACAGCGCAAAAAGTTCTACCGTTTCCTCACCACCGAGCAGCGCACCGTGTCGCGCGAGGAGTTTGCCGACTACCTGTGCTGGGCGGCGGATAACCTCACCAACCTGGCCTTCAGCCAGCAGGTACAGCAGGTCAGCTTTGATGAGCAAAACGGCCTGTTTGAGATCGTGACCCAGCGGGATCGCTTCCTGGCGCGGCACGTCTGCGTGGGGATTGGGAAGCAGATCAATCTGCCAGACTGCGTCACCGCGCAGGACGATACCTGCTTCCACGCCAGCGAAATGATGCTGCGCACGACGGATTTAGCGGGCAAGCGCGTCACCGTCGTCGGCGGCGGCCAGAGCGGTGCGGATCTGTTTTTGAATATCTTCCGTGGGGAATGGGGCCAGCCGCTGAGCCTCAACTGGGTGTCGCGCCGCAACAACTACAACGCGCTGGATGAAGCCGCGTTTGCTAACGAGTATTTCACGCCAGAGTATGTGGACAGCTTCTCGACCCTCGGTGACGACGCCCGACGTCAGATGTTGCAGGAGCAGAAAATGACCTCCGACGGGATCACCACCGAGTCCCTGCTGGCGATTTACCGCGCCATGTACCACCGTTTCGAAGTGCTGCGTGAAAAACCCTGGGCGCACCTGATGCCGTCCCGCTCGGTGACGGCGCTGACGCGCCAGGAAACCGGACATCGCCTCAGCATCCAGCATCACCTGGACGGCGGGCGCGAACAGCTTGAAAGCGACGTGGTGATTTTCGCCACCGGCTACCGCGCCGTGCAGCCCGCGTTTCTCGCCCCGCTCTCTTCCCGACTGAGTCTGGATGAGGATGAAGCCTTCTGCATCAACAACGATTTTACCCTTGAATGGGACGGCCCGCAGAGCAACCGCCTGTTTGCCGTGAATGCCGGGATGCACCGTCTCGGTATTGCCGAACCCCAGCTCAGCCTGATGGCCTGGCGCGCGGCGCGAATTTTGAATCGCGCTCACGATGACGAGCCGTTTGAGCTGGCAACCACCCCCGGCGTGATCCACTGGCGGAGCACCACCAGCCCGGAGAGCAGCCAGGTTTTTAAATCATTAATAAAGACCACCGAGTACTGACACACACATTCAGGATCAACATAACAATGAAACGTTCTCATCTTTGGGTTTTAAATCCGTGCTTGCTTGCCATGCTTTCTACCTCTGCGTGGGCGGAAGAACAAAAGGAAGAAGATATTGTGGTCTCCGCCAGCCGGGCACATCGCAGCGTGGCAGAGATGGCGCAAACCACCTGGGTTATTGAGCGGGCGGAAATTGAGCAGCAGGTTCAGGGCGGGAAAGAGATTAAAGACGTTCTGGCCCAGCTGATCCCCGGCATGGACGTCAGCAGCCAGGGACGTACCAACTACGGCATGAACCTGCGCGGTCGCTCCATGATGGTGATGGTGGACGGCGTACGTCTGAACTCGTCCCGCAGCGACAGCCGCCAGCTCGACTCTATCGATCCGTTCAACATTGACCGCATCGAAGTGATCTCCGGCGCCACCTCGCTGTACGGCGGCGGCAGTACCGGCGGGCTGGTGAACATCGTCACCAAAAAAGGCCAGCCGGAGACCGAAGTGGAGTTCCAGACCGGGGCAAAAAGCGGGTTTAACAGCCATAACGACCATGATGAGAACGTCTCCGCAGCCGTGAGCGGCGGCAATGACAACGCCTCTGGTCGTCTGTCGGTCTCCTATCAGCGCTACGGCGGCTGGTATGACGGCAACGGCGACGAGGTGATTATCGATAACACCCAGACCGGCTTGCAGTATTCCGACCGTATCGACGTGATGGGGACAGGCACCATCAACATCGACGATCATCAGCAGCTCCAGTTAACCACGCAGTACTACAAGAGCGAATCTGACGGCAAGCACGGCCTGTTCCTTGGGGAGAATTTCGCTGCGGTCACGGGCGATGCCAAAGCCTATAACAAAGACAACCTGAACTCTGACCGTATCCCGGGCACAGAGCGTCACCTGATCAACCTGCAATACTCGAACACCGATTTCTGGGGTCAGGATCTGGTTGCGCAGATTTACTACCGTGATGAGAGTCTGACCTACTACCCGTTCCCGACGCTGAGCAAAGGCGCGGTGACCAGCATTGGCGCGTCCCAGCAGAAAACCGATTTTTACGGCGGCAAGCTGACGCTGAACAGCAAGCCGATGGACGACCTGACCCTCACCTGGGGCGTGGATGCCGACCATGAAACGTTCGATGCCAACCAGCAGTTCTTCGACTTAAGCAAAGCGGCGGCGAGCGGCGGCATGGAGCTGGACAATGCCTACAACGTGGGCCGTTATCCGGGTTACAGCATTACCAACCTCGCGCCGTTCCTGCAAGCCAGCTATGACATTGACGCCATCACCCTGAGCGGCGGCGTGCGTTATCAGTACACCGAAAACAAGGTGGACGATTTTGTCGGTTACGCCCAGCAGCAGGCAATCGCCACGGGCAAAGCCACCTCCGCTGACGCGGTGCCGGGCGGGAAAACCGACTACAACAACTTCCTGTTTAACGCCGGGATCCTTGGACGTCTGACCGAACAGCAACAGCTGTGGTTTAACTTCTCCCAGGGCTTCGAGATCCCGGACCTGGCGAAGTACTACGGCTCCGGCACCTATCAGCTGGTCGATGGTCACTATCGTCTGCAAAACAGCGTCAATGTGAACGACTCAACGCTGGACGGGATTAAGGTCAATGCTTACGAGCTCGGCTGGCGCTTCACCGGCGATAACCTGCGTACCCAGGTGGCGGCATACTACTCGCTCTCGGATAAAACCATCACCATCAACAAGAGCGACATGACCATCAACCTGGAGGACGACAAACGTCGTATCTATGGGGTTGAAGGCCAGGTGGACTATTTCTTCACCGACAGCGACTGGAGCACCGGGGCGAACTTTAACGCCATCAAGTCCGAAACGCGTGAAAACGGGAAATGGGAGAAGCTGACGGTCGACAGCGCCAGCCCGTCTAAAGCCAGCGCATGGGTCAACTGGGCGCCGGGCGACTGGACGCTACGCGTGCAGAGCACACAAACCTTTGACGTGTCTGACGCCGACGGTAAGAAGATTGATGGCTATAACACCGTTGATTTCCTGGGTAGCTACGCCCTGCCGGTGGGCAAAGTCAGCTTCAGCGTGGAGAACCTGCTGGACAAAGACTACACCACCGCCTGGGGCCAGCGCGCACCGGGGCTGTATAGCCCAACCTACGGCGCACCGGGTCTTTATACTTATAAAGGCCGTGGACGTACGTTTGGTCTGAACTACTCCGTTCTGTTCTGATCCTGCGCGCCGCCTGTCTGCGGGCGGCGCGATTTGCTGTGCAATTTGAAAGCAAATTTGCTATTAAATCATCGATTTGCTGAAATTGTCGACAAACGAACAAAAACGGTGTTTTCCCCTTTGACAAGGCGCACGCAGGTCGATAATATGCGCCTCGTTCACACGATTCCTCTGTAGTTCAGTCGGTAGAACGGCGGACTGTTAATCCGTATGTCACTGGTTCGAGTCCAGTCAGAGGAGCCAAATTTGAAAAGCCTGCTTTTAAAGCAGGCTTTTTGCTTTTG
>NZ_QFRV01000026.1:0-48972 GCF_004136805.1 Enterobacter cloacae complex sp. GF14B | reverse complement strand
CCGGCAGCGAGGCGCTGACCATGATCACCGGGAAATCGACCTGCGGCAGCGGGGCCACCGGCAGCAGCCGGAAGCCCAGCACGCCGCACAGGGTGATAGCGACGGAGAGTAAAATCGTCGCCACCGGACGGTAAATGAAGAGGGCGAAAAACTTCACTTACGCCTCCTCTTCACGTTTCGGGAAGCGGCTTTTCGTCCACAGGGCCAGACGGTCAAACAGCAGGTAGATAACCGGCGTGGTAAACAGCGTCAGCACCTGGCTTACGAGCAGGCCGCCGACCATCCCGATGCCCAGCGGACGGCGCAGTTCGGCCCCCACGCCGGTGCTCAGCATCAGCGGCAGCGCGCCCAGCAGGGCGGCGAGGGTGGTCATCAGGATCGGGCGAAAACGCAGCAGACAGGCCTGGTAAATGGCCTCGCGCGGCGCCATACCCTGCTCGCGCTCGGCGGCCAGCGCAAAGTCGATCATCATGATGGCGTTTTTCTTCACGATGCCGATAAGCAGAATGATGCCGATGATCGCAATCACGTCCAGTTCGCTCCCCGCCAGCATCAGCGCCAGCAGTGCCCCCACGCCCGCCGTCGGCAGGGTGGAGAGAATGGTGATCGGGTGGATAAAGCTTTCATACAGCACGCCAAGCACGATATACATCGCCACCACCGCCGCGACAATCAGCCAGACGGTGCTGCCCAGCGCGGCCTGGAACGCCAGAGTACTGCCCTGGAACTGGGTCTGAATATCGGACGGGAAGCTGAGTTCTTTCTCCGCACCCAGAATGGCCTCCACCGCTTCGCCCAGGGAATAACCGTCCGGCACGTTGAACGAAATGGTGGTGGATGGGAACTGATCGAGATGGTTAATCGACAGCGGGGTGTGACGCTCTTCCACGCTGGCAATGGCGCTGAGCGGCACAATCCCGCCGTCTTTGCTGGTCAGGCGTATCGAGTCCAGCGCGGCAAGCCCGGGCGTGTTCTCGGTGTTATGTTCCAGCACCACGCGATACTGGTTCGCCTGGGTGTAAATGGTGGAGATAAGGCGCTGGCCAAAGGCGTTATACAGCGCGTTATCCACGTCGGACATGGTAATGCCCAGACGGCTGGCGGTGTCGCGGTTGACGTTCACGTACGCCGCCAGCCCTTTATCCTGCCAGTCGCTGCTGACGTCAGAAATCTGCGGCAGTGCTTTCAGCTTGTCCACCAGCTGCGGCACCCAGGTGCTGAGTGCATCAAGCGAGGTGGCCTGGAGCGTAAACTGGTACTGCGTGCGGCTCACCTGCGTATCAATGGTTAAATCCTGGATCGGTTGCAGATACAGCTCAATGCCCGGTACGCGCGCCACAGCGCTTTGCAGACGCTCAATAACCGCGTTGACGCGATCGTCACGGTCATCAAGCGGTTTAAGGTTAATTTGCAGGCGCGCGCTGTTAAGCGACGGGTTGGTGCCGTCCACGCCCACGTAGGCAGTCAGGCTTTCCACCGCCGGATCTTTCATGATGATCTCAGACACCTGCTGCTGGCGCTGCGCCATGTTGGCGAAGGAGACCGTCTGTGGCGCCTGAAGCGTGCCCTGAATAATGCCGTTGTCCTGAATCGGGAAGAAGCCTTTCGGAATGAAAATCCACAGCATGACGCTGAGCGCCAGCGTGCCGAGGGCCACGCCGAGCGTCGCCCAGGGATGGTTCAGGACTTTCGCCAGCACGCGGCCGTAGGCGGCAATAATGCGCTCGAACATCCGCTCGGAGGCGAGGGAGAAGCGGTTTTGCTTGCGCAAAGATTCGTGGCTCAGCATGCGGGCGCACATCATCGGCGTCAGCGTCAGCGACACCACGGCAGAGATCAGAATGGCGACCGCCAGCGTCACGGCAAACTCGCGGAACAGCCGCCCGACGATATCGCCCATAAACAGCAGCGGAATCAGCACCGCAATCAGCGAGAAGGTGAGCGAAATAATGGTAAAGCCGATCTCCCCCGCGCCCTTCAGCGCGGCGGCTAACGGCTTTTCACCTTTCTCGATATAGCGCGAGATGTTTTCGATTACCACGATGGCGTCGTCCACCACAAACCCGGTGGCGATGGTGAGCGCCATCAGCGTCAGGTTGTTAATCGAGAAGTCGAGAAATACCATTACCGCGAACGTCCCGACCAGCGAGAGCGGCACGGCAACGGCGGGAATGATGGTTGCCGGAACGTTGCGCAGGAACAGGTAGATGATCATCACCACCAGCGCAATCGCCAGCATCAGCTCGAACTGGGTGTCAGTCACTGACGCGCGAATATTCGTGGTGCGGTCAGAGAGCACTTTCACGCTGACCGATTTTGGCAGGCTTTCCACCAGCTGCGGCAGCATGGTGCGAATGCTGTCGGCGGTATCAATAATGTTCGCGCCCGGCTGGCGCTGAACGTTCATGACAATCGCCTGCTGCTTATTAGCCCACGCCCCGAGCCAGCTGTTTTCCGCGCCTTGTTCGACGGTTGCCACGTCGCCCAGGCGGATCGGTGCGCCGTTCTGGTAGGCAATGATCAGCTGACGGTATTCATCGGCGGACTGCATCTGGTCGTTGGCGGAGAGCGTGACCGCGCGGGTCGGGCCGTCCAGCGAGCCCTTCGCTGAGTTAACGTTGGCGCTGCTGATGGCGGTGCGAATGGTTTCGCTGGTTAACCCCAGCGCGGCAATGGCCTGGGCATTGAGCTTAACGCGCACAGCGGGGCGTTGTCCCCCTGCGAGCGTCACCAGCCCGACGCCTGTCACCTGCGAAATCTTCTGCGCCACGCGAGTTTCAACCATGTCTTCCACTTGGGTCATCGGCATGGCGGAGGAGGTGACGGCAAGGGTCATGATCGGCGGATCCGCCGGGTTGACCTTGCTGTAAACCGGCGGGTTCGGCAGGTCAGACGGCAGCAGGTTGGTGGCGGCGTTAATGGCGGCCTGCACCTCCTGTTCCGCGACGTCCAGCGACAGGGCGAGCTGGAACTGAAGCGTGACGACCGAGGCGCCGCCCGAGCTCTGGGAGGACATCTGCTTCAGGCCAGACATCTGGCCAAACTGACGCTCCAGCGGGGCGGTGATGGCGGACGTCACCACATCCGGACTGGCGCCCGGATAGAGGGTGACAACCTGAATAGTCGGGTAGTCCACTTCCGGCAGCGCCGACACGGGCAGAAAACGGTAGCCAATGATCCCGGCCAGCAGGATCGCCACCATCAACAGGGTCGTCGCAACTGGACGTAAGATAAACAGGCGTGATGGCCCACCTGTAGAGCTCGGCGGCATCACCTGCATCAGGCTTTTGCTCCTGTATTCTGCGCTTCCACCACCTCGACCTGCGCCCCTTCGGTCAGCCGGTCAATACCGTCGGTTACGACGCGGTCGCCTGCGGACAGCCCGGCGCTGATCACCACCGTCTGACTGTCCTGGATCCCGGTTTTCACCAGGTGTTTGCTGACCTTGTTTTCGCTGTTCAGCACCCAGACAAAGTTGCCTTCACTGCCCATTTGCAGGGCCGCCGTCGGGATCACCACGGCGTTTTCTTCGGTCGCGACCAGCATTCGCGCATTGACGAACTGATTCGGGAACAGGGCATCGTCCTGATTGTTGAAGCGTGCTTTTAACTTGATGGTGCCGGTGGTGGTGTCGATCTGGTTATCCAGGCTCAACAGCGAACCTTCGCTCAGCTTCTGCTTGTTGGTGCGATCCCAGGCTTCAACCACCAGCGATTTTCCGGCCTTCTGCGCCTGTATCACCGTCGCAATGTCGCTTTCCGGCAGGGTAAAGACGAGATCGATAGGGTGCGTCTGGGTGATCACCACGATGCCCGTGGTATCGCCGCTGGAGATTTGGTTCCCGATATCAACCTGTTTCAGGCCCACGCGGCCGTCAATCGGCGCGGTGATCCGGCTCCAGTCGAGCTGGAGCTGGGCGCTGGCGACCGCGGCTTCGTCGGCCTTGATGGTGCCCTGAGATTCACTGACCAGAGATTGCTGGGTATCCAGCTCCTGGCGCGACACGAGGTTGGTTTTTACCAACTGCTGATAGCGGGCTAAATCGCGGCGGGCATTGGCGAGGGTGGCTTTGTCTTTCGCGAGTTGCCCCTGCGCCTGCGCCAGGGCCACCTTAAACTGGCTTGGATCGATTTCCGCCAGCAGATCGCCCGCTTTCACCTGTTGACCTTCCTGGAAGTGGATGGCCATCAGCTGACCGTCTACGCGGCTACGTACCGTCACGGTGTTGGCGGCAGTGATGGTTCCCAGCCCGGAGAGATAACGAGGCACCGCTTTATTCACCGCCGTTGCCGCCTGCACCGGTGCCAGCGCACCGCCGCGCATACCGTGGCGCCCGCCGCCCGTTGGGCGTTGTGAGGGGCTACTGGCGCCAGCAGGTGCCGTGGAGTTCGCTGACTGGCTGTGCCAGTACCAGGCGGCGGCCAGGACCACCACAATCAGACCAGCGGCGATTGCCCAGCGGGATTTGTTACTGCCTTTCATCGTTATACGTTCTCATCCTGAAACTCTTTCGGGGAATGATACTAGTTTAGTCAGGTAACACAGTGGAAAAATGGAGGAAATATGGAAGACTGTCAGGAATGGTCTGAGTGTGGTGCCGCGGTTTCGCCTTCGCCGGGTGGCGCTGCGCTTACCCGGCCAACGGTTGGAGGATCTTGTTGGCCGGGTAAGGCGAAGCCGCCACCCGGCACAACTCCATTAGCTAAACACCACCTGCGCCCAGCGCGCCAGCCCTGCCGTAACGGAGCCAAAGTCATCGCCGCCGGCAATCGGGATCCCCAGCAGCTGTTCCGCCAGCGCTTTCTTGATCAGCGGCGAACGGGCGCTACCGCCGGTCAGGTAAATCACGTCCGGCTTCACTTTGCCATTCTCAAGCGCCAGCTGCACCTGCTCCAGAATACGCTGAAGCGGCTGAGTCAGCGCCATTTCCAGCCCTTCCTGGGTGATAGCCGTAGCCAGATCGTCACTGATAAACGGCAGCGAAACCGCATGCTCAGGACGATCGGAAAGGGCGATTTTGCTCTCTTCGGCGGTGCGCACCACGCGGTAGCTCAGGCGCTGACGCCACACCTTATACAGCAGCGCGACCTTCTCTGCATCCTGTGCATCACGCACCAGATCGTTGAGGAAACGGCCATTCGCGGTGCTGTAAAAATCACTCTGGGCAGGGACGTCGTTGATGGCAATCGCGTTCCACCACGGCAGGATCGGCAGGGCGATGCCTTTCTCGGTTTGACCGCCCATGCCGAGCAGCGGCATCAGGCTCTTGAATGCCAGGGCAATATCCAGATCGTTACCGCCCACTCGGCAGCCGCTGTGCCCCAGCAGACTGTTTTCACGATCGCGACGGTGATGCCACTTCGGACCCATCAGCAGTAATGAGCAGTCCGTCGTACCGCCGCCGATGTCCACTACCAGCACCCGTTGTTCTTCTGTCAGCGTGGCTTCAAAATCCAGCCCCGCTGCAACCGGCTCATACTGGAATACCACGTCACGGAAGCCAGCCCGGTGCGCTGCACGCTCAAGGATCCCCTGCGCCTGCTGGTTGGCTTCGTCGCCGCCCAGCCCCTGGAAGTTGATCGGACGGCCAATCACCGCCTGGGTGATGGCATCCGGCACCTGGGACTGCGCCTGATTGCGGATGTGCAGCATCATCGCGCAGACCAGATCTTCAAACATCGCCACTTGCTGTGGCTTCAGGCCGCTGGCGCCGAGGAAGGATTTCGGCGATTTAACGAAGTAGACCTCTTCCGGATCTTCAATGTACTGCCCGAGGGAAGAGAGGCCGAACTGCACGCTGGAAGGGGTAACGTCGATATCTTCCTCGCGGTTAAAGCTGACCGCACGGCGCAGCAGCGCCTGGGTTTCCGCTGCGGTAGCAGGAACCTGATGATGGCGGAACAGCCACTCGCTCACCGCTTCACGCGTCGGCGCACAGAGCATTGACGGCAACAGCGTACTGCCGTTTTCCATTTTCAGGAGCTGCGGTTGTCCGTTTTGCATTATCGCAACCGAGCAGTTTGCGGTGCCGTAGTCGAATCCAATAAACACAATAAATCCCCATGCCGGTGAGAAGGGGCGAGACTTTAGCGAAATGTCTGCCAGGCGACAACAGGAATATGAAAGCAAGGCGCAACGCGATCTTTCGGTTTATGCTGAGGTAAATACAAAAGGAGAGACAATGTACACCCTGAACTGGCAACCGCCTTACGACTGGTCGTGGATGTTTGGCTTTCTTGCCGCGCGTGCGGTCACGGGGGTTGAGACCGTTACGAAGGATTACTACGAGCGCAGTTTTGGCTATGCCGGGCACCAGGGCGTTTTCCGGGTTACGCCAGACAGCGCAACCCATACGCTTGCGGTGTCGCTTAGCCCTGGCCTGATCCCGGTGGCGGATATCTGCCTGGACCGCATCGCCCGCCTTTTTGACCTCGATTGCGACCCGCAGCACATTGCACAGACCCTCGGCGATCTCGGCGCGGCGCGGCCGGGGTTACGTTTGCCCGGAGCAATGGATGCTTACGAGCAGGGCGTGCGCGCCATTCTTGGACAACTGGTAAGCGTGGCGATGGCGGCTAAACTGGCGTCACGGGTGGTGGCGCTGTGCGGTGAACCCATCCAGGACGCGCCGGGCTACCTCTGCTTTCCTCCGCCAGAGGTACTGGCCGCGGTGGATCCGCTGGCGTTGAAAGCACTCGGGATGCCGCTCAAGCGTGCGGAGTCGTTGATTCATCTGGCGCAGTCGGTGGTGGACGGTGAATTCCCGCTGTTCCCGCCCGCGAACGTTGAGGACGGGATGAAGGCGCTACAGCAGCGCCCCGGCATCGGGCGCTGGACCGCGAATTATCTGGCCCTGCGCGGCTGGCAGGCGAAGGATGTTTTCCTGCCGGATGATTATCTGATTAAACAGCGCTTTGCCGGTATGACGCCCGCGCAGATCCGTCGCTACGCCGAGCGCTGGCAGCCGTGGCGCTCGTATGCGCTGTTACATATTTGGTACACCGACGGCTGGTCGCCGTCAGTTGATGGCGAAATAGCTGGTATTCAGCAGTAGATCGAGCGGCTGCGCTTCCCCAATGGTGTCGCCGTAGATAAAGTCAACGCCGATGCCCGACAGCGTATTCATCATGATCGACTGATGGCATGGCCCGGCAATGGTTTTTATGCCCAGACGCTGGGCATGGCCCTGAATGATGGTCACCATCATCTCGTCCATCAGATTGCCGTGGACGTTGGTCACCACGTCTGCATCCAGCAGCAGATAATCAGCGGTGTTGGCGCTGAGCTGGCTGAAGACGTTCATATCGCGTCCAACCCGCGTCAGCACCACGCGACAGCCAGCCTGACGAAGCTTTTGCAGACCCTGCTGCACGTTTTCATCCGTATTGCTCAGCACATCAGCGGCAATCGCCAGATGCAGCAGCCGCGCCGGCAGCGGACCTTTGGTAATGAGGTCGAGCAGCTCATCCACCAGCGTGACGCTGGCTAAACCCGCTTCTGAGAGCGGCAGCGCGACGCCCATTCCTTTGGCCGCCACCTGTGCGGCATAGGTACGGAAGAATTCGCTGAAGATACGTCGGTCCAGGGCGTGCAGCAGCTCCGGCTCCGCCAGCCCGGCGCGGAAGGCATGCTCTTCCAGCACTTCCCCCTGGCTGGTCCACAGCCGCAAGGAAATCAGCCAGAAGCTACTGCTCTCGGGAATGCGCGGCGAGGCGACGCTGCGGGCGATCATCAGCAGATGGTTATCTTTAATCATGTGCCACTGCTCATCCAGCGACATCATGCTGCGCGTGCTGTGGATCCTCTCCTGCTGGGGTTCGTAGACGGTGACCACGCCGCGCCCGCTGTTTTTCGAGGCGTAGCAGGCGATATCGGCCTGAGACATCACTTCCGCAGCCTGATAATTGGTGTCGTCAATCAGCGTAATCCCCGCACTGGCACCAATGCGGTGCAGGCGTCCTTCCCAGGAAAAATGATAGTTGTTGATGGCGTCGATCAACCGGCCCGCAATGTAGCGTGCGCTTTCGACGTTGCAGTCCGGCAGCAGCAGACCAAACTCGTCGCCGCCCAGACGCGCCAGCACGTCGCTGGAGCGCAGCATGGTCAGCATCAGCGAAGAGAGTTCGCGCAGGAGCGCGTCGCCCGCCGCGTGACCTGCGGTATCGTTCACCGCCTTAAAACGGTCAAGATCGATAAAGACCAGCGCGTGATGCTGATGGGTCTCCTGTACTGTCTGCAACAGACGCTTCAGATGGTTTTCAAAGCTGACGCGGTTCGCCAGGTGGGTCAGGGCGTCATGTGAGGCGCTGTAACTCAGCTGGCGCAGCATTTTGCGCGACTCGGTCACGTCCTGAATCACCAGCACCGAGCCGATGGTGTTACCTTCCAGAGTGCTGAGGGGGGTAATGCTGTAATGAATGTCGAAACTGCCGCCATTGCGGCAGTTAAGCACCACGTCCTGTTCGATATCGGTACGGGACATATCGCCGCTGTGGATGTTTTCCATTAACGGACCGTTCTCGCCGAAGGTAATGTGCAGCACCTTCAGAACGGGCTGACCCAGCGCTTCGCTTTGCGACCAGCCGCTCATCTTCTCGGCGACCGGGTTCATAAAGGTGATGTTCATGTCGATATCGGTGCACAGCACCGCTTCGCCGATGGAGTCGAGGGTGATATGCAGGCGCTCTTTTTCCTGGAACAGCGCCTCGTTCAGCTGCTTCACCTCGGTCATATCCATGTTGATCCCTAACAGCCGCTCCACTTCGCCCTGTTTGTTCAGTACCCGGTTCGCCAGCGAACGAATGTGGCGGATGCCATCCTTGACGCGAATGCGAAATTCCAGCTTGAAAGGCACCCTGGCCTGAAGGGATTCTCGCAGCACCTGTTCGGCGTGGGTGCGATCTTCAGGCACCATGGCCGCATGCCAGAGCTGCCAGGTGGGTTTAATGTGCGTGGGGATCTCGTACAGCTCAAACATCCGCTTATCCCAGCTGATCACGTCCGGCTCGAGATCCCACTCCCATATCCCGATGCCACCGGCTTCGTTCGCGAGGGTGATACGCTCCATCAGACGCTTATTGACCCACTCGGTCTGTTTCAGGTCGTTGATATCTTCAATCTGGGCAATAAAGTAAAGCGGGGTGCCGTCGGCATGGCGCACAACGGAGACGGCCAGCAGCGCCCACACCACCTCGCCGCTGCGAGTGTAGTAGCGTTTTTCGAGGCTGTAGCTATTGATCTCCCCGTTAATCAGCTGTCCCAACTGCTCCAGGTCGGTATTTAAATCTTCTGGCCAGGTTAACTGCTGAAACGTGAGCGACTGGAGTTCAGACTGGCTGTAACCGAGGAAATTGCACAGCGCCTTGTTGGCCTGGAGCCACTGGCCCTCAATGCCCACCAGCGCCATACCAATCGCGGAATATTCCATCGCATTACGAAAACGTTCTTCGCTTTCCGTAATATGTTTACGCTCGGCCCGGAAGGCATACATCACCATCGTCATAATATTGGCGGGGAGCAGCATCATCAGGAAGGGGAGCCACGGCGCGTTGAAGGTGACGATCATGGAGGAGGGCGTCATGGAGAGCGGATTTCGCGCCATCATCAGGGACACCATCATGATGGTGAATAAAAATATCAGGAACGCTTCCATACGCGGCAGACGTACCGCGCTCCACATCAGCAGAACGATGATGCAGGTGAATGGCCACGGCAGCCAGGTGATTGCCGTCCAGCAAAGAACCAGCGTAACGACCAGGGTCACCAGCGTTTCCAGCAGCAGTTTCGGATTGCGGTGGCGCAGCAGGTAATGCGGTTTAAACAGCAGACCTAAAGGCACCAGCGCCAGCGCGCCAATGGCCTCTGAAAGTACCCAGACAAGGAAATTACGCAGCGGCTCCGCGCTCGGCACCAGAAAATGAACCAGAACGCCCCCCACCAGCGGCGGCACAAGGGCACTGCCGAGGGCAAGCCGGACCCAGTCGTTGAGGTTTTGCAGCGGATTATACCAGGGGAGCAGTTTACGCAGTAACAGCGCGCCAACCGTGGCCTCAATGATATTGATCGCCGTGTAGGTGATGTTGAGCGATTCCCATGAGAAGAGCATCCACGAGGCAAAGATATTGCCAAAAGAGCAGGCGAGGGCAATGCCGGGCCACATTTTTCCCGCGTGGCGGTAAAACGCTACCATCATTATTGAAGTCGGGAACCACAATGGCGCCAGCAGCGTACCGAAGCGAGTCAGCTCGAGGGAAAATAAGGTGAAGATGAACGTGACCAGACCCAGACAGACAAGCCGCAGTAAAGGATGTGGGGTAGTAACCAAAACCCGCTGGTATTGTTTATTCATTACCGCTCTATCCAGGGACGCCATGTTGTCAGGAGCCAGGTCCGGACGCGTGAAATTAATAATTTGGTTTATGCTAGTACAAACATTTTACAATTCATATGCCGAGTGCTCAGATTTTGACTTCATAGACTTATAAAATAGTTACTCTGCGAAGAATGGTGATGAAATGGTGAAAATCCGCGCGTAAAAATTTCGCTAAAGGCGTGAAACGGCGCTTTTCAGCCCGCCTCGCATAACCTGCGCATTCGACTGGTATCACGCCCCCGAAATCCCTATAATTGCCGCGTTTGACGCTCCGGCGTCGTCCTTCCTTACATCCAGGTTAATCAGGTCGCTAAATTTATGACTGATAAGTCTCATCAGTGCGTCATCATAGGCATCGCCGGCGCATCGGCTTCAGGTAAAAGTCTTATTGCCAGTACGCTTTATCGCGAACTACGTGAACAAGTGGGTGATGAGCATATCGGTGTTATTCCCGAAGATAGCTATTACAAAGATCAATCCCATCTTTCGATGGAAGAGCGCGTAAAAACCAACTACGACCACCCCAGTGCGATGGATCACAGCCTGCTGTTCCAGCATCTGGAAGCGCTAAAGCGCGGCGAGGCAATTGAGCTGCCCGTCTACAGCTACGTGGAACATACCCGCACTCAGGAAACGATCCGTATCGAGCCCAAGAAGGTGATTATCCTTGAAGGGATTTTGCTGCTCACCGACGCCCGTCTGCGCGAATCAATGAACTTCTCGATTTTCGTCGACACCCCGCTGGATATCTGCCTGATGCGGCGTATCAAACGCGACGTTAACGAACGCGGCCGCTCCATGGACTCGGTGATGGCGCAATATCAGAAAACCGTTCGCCCGATGTTCCTGCAATTTATTGAGCCTTCGAAACAATACGCCGATATTATCGTGCCTCGTGGCGGTAAAAACCGTATTGCCATTGATATCTTAAAAGCGAAAATCAGTCAGTTTTTTGAATAAGCCGTGTGAATTGTGTACCGTTCAGAGATAACCTGGTTTTGCCCTGACGCCGTAAGGCTTCAGGGCGCGATGCACGAAAGGAGAAAGTGCCATGCGTCTTTGTGACCGCGATATAGAAGCCTGGCTGGATGAAGGCCGCCTGTCTATCACCCCGCGTCCGCCGGTTGAGCGTATTAACGGCGTGACCGTCGATGTGCGTCTGGGGAATAAATTCCGCACCTTCAGCGGCCACACGGCACCGTTTATCGACCTCAGCGGGCCGAAAGACGAAGTCAGCGCGGCGCTGGATCGCGTCATGAGCGACGAAATCGTCATCGACGAAGGAGAGGCGTTTTATCTCCATCCTGGCGAACTGGCGCTGGCGGTGACCTTTGAATCGGTCACGCTGCCTGCGGATCTGGTCGGCTGGCTTGACGGACGCTCTTCCCTGGCGCGTCTGGGCCTGATGGTGCACGTCACCGCGCACCGTATCGATCCGGGCTGGTCGGGCCGTATCGTGCTGGAGTTCTTTAACGCCGGTAAACTGCCGCTGGCGCTGCGTCCGGGAATGATGATTGGTGCGTTGAGCTTCGAACCGCTGACCGGCCCGGCAGACCGTCCTTATAACCGCCGTCAGGACGCAAAATATCGCGACCAGCAGGGTGCGGTTGCTAGTCGTATCGATAAAGACTGATCTGTGAGTTCACTGAGGAAGCCATGAGAAGAGTTCTGACAACGCTGATGATTTTGCTGGTGGTGCTGGTGGCTGGCCTTTCAGCGTTGGTGCTGCTGGTTAACCCGAATGACTTCCGGGCCTACATGGTGCGGCAGGTGGAAGCGCGCAGCGGGTATGAACTCAAGCTGGACGGGCCCCTGCGCTGGCACGTCTGGCCGCAGCTCAGCATTCTCTCCGGACGTATGTCGCTCACCGCGCCGGGCGCCGCGCAGCCGCTGGTGACGGCGGATAACATGCGTCTTGATGTTGCGCTCATCCCGCTCTTATCCCATCAGCTCCAGGTTGAACAGGTGATGCTGAAAGGGGCGGTGATTCAGCTTACGCCGCAAACCGAAGCCGTTCGTCAGGCGGATGCGCCGGTCGCACCGCGTGAAAACACCTTGCCTGACGTCCCCTCTGATACCGGCTGGTCGTTCGATATTGGTAATCTGAAAGTTGCTGACAGCGTGCTGGTTTTCCAGCATGAGGATGACGAACAGATCACCGTACGCAATATCAATCTCAGGATGGAGCAGGACGCCAATCATCACGCCACCATGGAGTTCTCCGGGCGGATCAACCGCAATCAGCGCGATCTCAACCTGTCGATGAACGCAAACGTGAACGCTTCTGACTATCCGCACCAGCTGACGGCGGACGTTCAGCAGCTCAACTGGCAGCTGACCGGCGCGGATTTACCCGCGAAGGGGATTGCCGGCCAGGGCACGATGCAGGCGGTGTGGCATGAAGAGCGCAAACAGCTCGAACTGAACGCGCTCAACCTCCAGGCCAACGACAGTTCCCTGAAGGGGCAGGCGAGCGTCACGCTTGATGAGAAACCTAAGTGGGTGCTGGATCTGCAATTCGACAAGCTGAATCTCGAGAACTTGCTTCCGCTCCAACCGGTGAACGCGACCGATGAGGGAGCCACGCAGGTAGGGCAAAGCCAGGCCACGCAGTCGCGTCCGGTGATCTCCTCAAATCTCGATCTGCCTGACTACAACGGCCTGCGCGGATTTACCGCCGACATTCTGCTGAAAGCGAACAGCGTGCGCTGGCGTGGAATTGATTTTACCGACGTCAGCAGCCAGATGTTCAACCACAACGGCCTGCTGGTCATCTCCGAGCTCAGCGGAAAAATGGGAGCAGGGAACCTCTCGCTGCCGGGCACGCTGGATGTACGCAAAGACGTTGCCAGCGCCGCGTTCCAGCCGCGTCTGGAAAACGTTGAAATTGGCACCATCCTGAAAGCCTTTAATTACCCAATTGCCCTCACGGGGCAGCTGTCGCTGGCAGGGGATTTCTCTGGCACGAAGATTGATGCGGATGCCTTCCGTCGTAGCTGGCAGGGGCAGGCGCACGTTGAGCTGAAAGATACGCGCATGGAAGGGCTGAACTTCCAGCAGCTGGTGCAGCAGGCGGTAGAGCGCAGCAGCAGCGTGAAAGCGAATGAAAACTACGACAGCGCAACCCGTCTCGACAGCTTTACCAGTGAGCTTGCCCTCGACAACGGTCAGCTCTCGCTGGACGACATGCAGGGCACTTCGTCACTGCTGGCGCTGACCGGAACCGGCGTGCTGGATCTGGTGAAAGAGACGGCAGACACCCGCTTCAACGTCCGCGTGAAGGCTGGCTGGGAAGGCGAAGGCCAGCTTGTAGAGTTCCTGAAAGAGACGCCGATACCGCTGCGCGTTTACGGAAAATGGCAGGCGCTGAATTACAGTTTGCAGGTCGATCAGATCCTGCGTAAGCACCTTCAGGATGAAGCGAAACGTCGGCTGAATGACTGGGCGGACCGCAATAAAGAGACTCAGTCAGGTAAGGACGTGAAAAAACTGCTCGATAAGCTGTGATGCCTGTTGTGCCGGGTGGCATGTACGGCCTGATGCCCTCACCCTGGCCCTCTCCGACGGGGAGAGGGAGCAAACACTAAAAACGGCAACGAGGTTGCCGTTTTGCTTTTTACCTACACCTCAAAATCCATCTCATCTTCACCGCGCAGCGGTATCAGCTGCACCTTCTGCACGCGATGGCTCTCAACCTGCAAGGTTTTGAGCATGTAATCCCCCACCTGAACCTCTTCCCCCGGCTGCGGAATACGTTGCAGATTTTCCATCAGCAAACCGGCGATGGTGTGATATTCGCGCTTCTCGTCCAGCGGAAGCGGAACGAACTGCACCAGATCTTCGAGCGGCATGTGGCCGTTGGCGGTCCAGCTGCCGTCGGCGTTTTTCTGAATATCGTGGCGCGCATCGATCTCATCCACCTCATTAGGCAGATTACCGGCGATGGTTTCCATCACGTCGCTGAGCGTCACCAGCCCTTCCACAGAACCAAACTCATCAACGACAAACGCGAAGTGGGTGCGCGCGTTGCGGAACTGCTCCAGCGCGGAGAGCAGCGGCAGCGCTTCCGGGAAGACCAGCGGCTGGCGCACCAGCGCGCGCAGGTTTAGCGGCTCGCCGTGAAGCTGCTGTTGCAGCAGGTCAATCACGTGTACCACGCCCAGCAGCTCTTCTTCCTCTTCACCGCCGGTCACGACCACGCGGGTGTGCTGGTTTTTATCCAGCAGGGCACGGATCTGCTCTTCCGGCGCCGTCAGGTCAATATGCTCAATGTCATGGCGGGAGGTCATGATACTGCTCACTGTGCGCTGGTTGAGGTTAAGCACGCGCTCTATCATCCGGCGTTCCTGCGGGTTGAAGATCTGCCCGTCGCTGTGGTCGGCAAGCATCGCCGCGGATTCAGCATCCAGCTCGGCATCCTCTTTTTTGCCGCTCAGCAGGCGCATCACCGTATCTGCGGTGCGCTGCCGTAATGTCTGGTTCGCGGAAAGAAAACGGCGACGGTTGAAAATGGCCAGTTGGTTGAGAAACTCAATCAGCACCGAGAAACCAATGGCGGCGTACAGATACCCTTTCGGGATATGGAAGCCAAAACCATCCGCTACCAGGCTAAAGCCAATCATCAGCAGGAAGCTCAGACAGAGGATGACGATAGTCGGGTGACTGTTCACGAAGCGCGTCAGGGCTTTACTGGCGAGCACCATCAGGGTGATGGCGATGATCACGGCGGCCATCATCACCGCCAGATGGTCAACCATCCCGACGGCCGTGATCACGGAGTCGAGAGAAAAGACGGCATCCAGCACCACTATCTGTGCGACCACCGGCCAGAATTTAGCGCCGCGTCGCTGGGTGGGGTTTTCACTGTCTTTTCCTTCCAGCCGCTCATTAAGCTCAACCGTGGCTTTAAACAGCAGGAACAATCCGCCGAAAAGCATGATCAGGTCGCGGGCGCTAAAGCTCAGACCCTGCACGCTGAATAAGGGTTTGGTCAGCGTCACCAGCCACGAGATTGAGGCCAGTAACAGCAGACGCATCACCATGGCGAGCAGAAGACCCGTCACGCGGGCGCGGTCGCGTTGTGAAGGGGGTAATTTATCGGCAAGGATGGCGATAAACACCAGGTTATCAATGCCGAGCACTAATTCGATGACGACCAGCGTCACCAGCCCGGCCCAGATTGATGGATCGGCAATCCATTCCATAGTAAATGCAATACCTTCTGTTATATGACTAATGTCACACTTCGATCATGGATAAAGCCGACGGAAATTGCAATGCCGGGGTGAGATTTCTCTTAATGCTACACTCAGGTAAACCCCGTTTGCCGGGCGGTGTAAATAAGTTAATTGCGAAGATTTAATTACAGAAGTCGTTATTTAGGAAATATCGCAATAAATGGTCCGGCGTTCTATTTTGTCAATATAAAGAAAATCCGAAAACCTTAAAACTTTGCTCTTAATATTAATCTTAAAAACGGATATTAGGACGGTTGTCTCCTTGCCTGCTATTAGGTTAGCTGCAACAATTCTTCCAGCATCAAATGTTAAAACTCCTTGTTGCTATTTTTGTTTCGGTCTTTGGTGAAGGTTATACATTATCAATCGCCCCTGTGAGGCGTTTGATATATTTCGCAAAAGGCCTTATCCAAGAGGGTGTCTAACCATAACGCATTGTTTAGTCAGTGGATTGGTAACTGAAAGCCAAGGGCGGTAGCGTGCCTGAAAGCGTGTGAATCAGCCTCAATTATTCTGTCAATAGCCAATGGATGAATAAGCTTTTTTTAGGACTGATGCCAGTTATATTGCTAAATGATTAACTGCATTCTGATTGTCACCACGACCCGCGCTTATTTTAATTGCACAGGATAATTACTCTGCCAAAGTGATAAATAATCAATGATGAAATCCAAAATGAAATTGATGCCATTATTGGTGTCTGTGACCTTGATGAGTGGTTGCACGGTCTTTCCCGGCAGCAATATGTCGACAATGGGCAAGGATGTGATTAAACAGCAGGACGCTGATTTTGATCTCGACAAAATGGTGAATGTGTATCCATTAACCCCACGTCTGGTGGAACAATTACGCCCACGTCCAAATGTTGCTCAGCCAAATATGTCTCTGGACCAGGAAATTGCCTCTTACCAGTATCGCGTGGGTCCGGGTGACGTCATTAATGTGACCGTCTGGGATCACCCGGAGCTGACCACGCCTGCGGGCCAGTACCGCAGCTCAAGCGACACCGGTAACTGGGTACAGTCCGATGGCACCATGTTCTATCCCTACATTGGCAAAGTGCACGTCGCGGGCAAAACGCTTGCTGAGATCCGTAGTGATATTACCGGCCGCCTGGCGCAGTACATTGCTGACCCGCAGGTGGACGTTAATATCGCCGCGTTCCGATCCCAGAAAGCCTATATCTCTGGCCAGGTCAATAAATCCGGCCAGCAGGCTATTACTAACGTCCCGCTCACCGTTCTCGATGCGATCAATGCCGCAGGCGGCTTAACCGACGGCGCTGACTGGCGCAACGTGGTGCTAACCCACAACGGCAAAGAGCAGCGCATTTCGCTTCAGGCGCTGATGCAAAACGGTGACCTGACCCAGAACCGCCTCCTCTATCCGGGCGACATTCTGTACGTGCCGCGCAATGACGATCTGAAAGTGTTCGTGATGGGTGAAGTGAAGAAACAGAGCACCCTCAAGATGGACTTCAGCGGTATGACCCTGACCGAAGCGCTGGGCAATGCGGAAGGCATCGATCTGACCGCCTCCAACGCCAGCGGTATCTTCGTGATCCGTCCTATCAAAGGCGAGAACGCGAAGGGCAAGATTGCCAACATCTACCAGCTGGATATGTCCGACGCGACGTCGCTGGTCATGGCAACGTCGTTCCGTCTCCAGCCGTACGATGTGGTCTATGTCACCACCGCGCCGGTTGCCCGCTGGAACCGTCTGATCAACCAGTTGCTGCCTACCATCAGTGGCGTTCGCTACATGACGGATACGGCGAGCGACGTTCATAACTGGTAAGCCGCGATGTTTAACAAAATTCTGGTGGTGTGCGTGGGGAACATTTGCCGTTCCCCCACGGCTGAAAGGCTGTTGAAAAATTACCAGCCTGCGTTAACGGTCGACTCCGCAGGGCTGGGCGCGCTGGTCGGAAAAGGTGCCGACGAACGTGCCGCAAGCGTTGCCCTTGAGCATAACCTCTCACTCGACGGGCACGTTGCCCGTCAGGTCTCTGGCCGGATGTGCCGGGAATATGACCTGATACTCGCGATGGAAAAACGCCACATTCACGCGCTGTGCGATATCGCACCGGAGATGCGCGGCAAGGTGATGCTGTTTGGTCACTGGGATGGTGAGCGCGAAATTCCCGATCCGTATCGCAAGAGCCGCGAGGCCTTTGACGCGGTATACACCTTACTAGACCAGTCTGCCCGTCAGTGGGCGCAGGCACTGAAAGCTCAGCAGGGATAACAATGACAGAAAAAACAAGACCTTCTGCCGCCCCGACGTCGGGCAGTGATGAAATCGATATCGGTCGCCTGGTCGGGACCGTTATTGAAGCGAAATGGTGGGTGCTGGGTATTACCGCCATCTTTGCCGTGGCGGCGATCGTTTATACGCTGTTCGCGACGCCTATTTACAGCGCCGACGCGCTGGTGCAGATCGAACAAAATACCGGAAACTCGCTGGTTCAGGATATCGGTTCGGCGCTGGCCAACAAGCCGCCGGCATCGGAAGCCGAAATTCAGCTGATCCAGTCGCGCCTGGTACTGGGCAAAACGGTTCACGATCTGGG
Organism: Enterobacter cloacae complex sp. GF14B; assembly: GCF_004136805.1. NCBI lineage: Bacteria > Pseudomonadati > Pseudomonadota > Gammaproteobacteria > Enterobacterales > Enterobacteriaceae > Enterobacter > Enterobacter cloacae complex sp. GF14B. Next base: position 30,791 of record NZ_QFRV01000026.1, on the reverse strand, counting down.
GCTGGATATCGCGGTCACCAAAAACACCTTCCCGGTGTTTGGCGCAGGCTGGGATCGCCTGATGGGGCGCAGTAACGATACGGTAAAAGTGACCGACTTCGTGATCCCAAAAGGGGCAGGGGACCAAACCTTTACCCTGACCGTGCTGGGACCAAAACAGTATCAGCTGACCAGCGACGCGGGCTTCAGCGCACGCGGCGAGGTGGGGCAGATGCTGACTAAAGAGGGCGTCAGCATCAAGGTCAGCGCAATTCAGGCGCATGAGGGCGGGGAGTTTACGGTCACCAAATTCTCGACGCTCGGGATGATCAACAACCTGCAAAACAACCTGACCGTCACCGAAAACGGCAAGGATACCGGCGTCCTGAGCATGACCTTCACCGGTGAAGACAAGGATCAAATCCGCGACATCCTTAATAGCATCACCCGCAACTATCTGGAGCAGAACGTTGAGCGCAAGTCAGCGGAAGCCGCAAAAAGCCTGGCGTTTCTCAGTAAACAGCTGCCTGAGGTGCGCGCCCGTCTGGATGACGCTGAGAACAAGCTGAACGAGTACCGTCAGGACAAGGATTCCGTCGATCTGCCGCTGGAGGCGAAATCGGTTCTCGACTCCATGGTGAATATTGATGCGCAGCTGAACGAGCTGACCTTCAAAGAGGCGGAGATTTCCAAGCTCTATACCAAACGTCACCCGGCGTACCGCACTTTGCTGGAGAAACGTCGTACCCTGGAAGAAGAGAAGGCGAAGCTGAATGACCGCGTGACCGCGATGCCGAAGACGCAGCAGGAAATTGTACGCCTGACGCGTGATGTGGAATCCGGCCAGCAGGTTTACATGCAGCTGCTGAACAAACAGCAGGAGCTGAAAATCACCGAAGCCAGCACCGTCGGCGACGTGCGTATCGTTGACCCGGCGATTACCCAGCCGGGCGTGCTGAAGCCGAAGAAGGCGCTGATTATCCTCGGCAGCATTATCCTCGGCCTGATGCTTTCCATTGTCGGCGTGCTGCTGCGCTCGCTGTTCAACCGCGGTATCGAAAGTCCGCAGGTGCTGGAAGAGAACGGGATCAGCGTGTACGCCAGCATCCCGCTCTCCGAGTGGCAGAAGTCCCGTGACAGCGTCAAAACCGTTAAGGGCGTCAAGCGTTACAAACAGAGCCAGCTGCTGGCCGTGGGTAACCCGACTGACCTGGCGATTGAAGCGGTGCGCAGCCTGCGTACCAGCCTCCACTTCGCCATGATGCAGGCCAAAAACAACGTCCTGATGATGACCGGCGTTAGCCCATCAATCGGTAAAACCTTCGTCTGCGCCAACCTGGCGGCGGTGGTGAGCCAGACCAACAAGCGCGTGCTGCTGATCGACTGCGACATGCGTAAGGGCTACACCCATGAGCTGCTGGGGACCAACAACGTTAACGGTCTGTCGGAAATCCTGCTCGGTAAAGGGGAAATCAGCGAGAGCGCCAAGCCGACGTCGATTCCGAAATTTGACCTGATCCCGCGTGGCCAGGTGCCGCCGAACCCGTCTGAACTGCTGATGAGCGAGCGCTTTACGCAGCTGATTGAGTGGGCGAGCAAAAACTATGACCTGGTGCTGATCGATACCCCACCAATTCTGGCGGTCACCGACGCTGCCGTGGTAGGGCGTCATGCGGGCACCACGCTGATGGTCGCACGCTATGCGGTGAACACCCTGAAGGAAGTGGAAACCAGCCTGAGCCGCTTTGAGCAGAACGGTATTGAGGTGAAGGGGGTCATTCTGAACTCCATCTTCCGCCGCGCGACCGGGTATCAGGATTACGGCTATTACGAGTACGAATACAAGTCTGACAGTAAATAACAAAATGCACCCCACACCCCTCACCCTAACCCTCTCCCCAAAGGGGAGAGGGGACTGTTCGGTGCTGGATTTGGGGGACGAACGTAATGATAACCACTGGATGCCTTTCACCCTCTCCCCTATGGGGAGAGGGCCGGGGTGAGGGGAAAATATGACCACACAACGCCCTTTGATTTCTATCTATATGCCGACATGGAATCGTCAGCAGCTGGCGATCCGCGCGATTAAATCGGTCCTGCGTCAGGATTACGATAACTGGGAACTGATTATCGTGGATGACTGTTCCTCCTCTTACGAACAACTGCAAAAGTTTGTTGAAGACCTGAACGACCCGCGCGTGGTGTACACCCACAACGCCATCAACTCCGGGGCGTGTGCGGTGCGCAACCAGGCGATTATGCAGGCGAAAGGGCAGTATCTGACCGGTATCGACGACGATGACGAATGGACGCCAAACCGTCTGTCGATCTTCCTGTCGCACAAAGCGCAGCTGGTGACCCACGCGTTTCTGTATGCCAATGACTATGTCTGTCAGGGCGAGGTCTATTCGCAGCCGGCCAGCCTGCCGCTGTATCCGAAATCACCGTATTCCCGCCGCCTGTTCTACAAGCGCAACATTATCGGCAACCAGGTGTTTACCTGGGCATGGCGCTTTAAGGAGTGCCTGTTCGATACCGAGCTGAAGGCGGCGCAGGATTACGACATTTTCCTGCGGATGGTGGTGGAGTACGGCGAGCCGTGGAAGGTGGAAGAGGCCACGCAGATCCTGCACATCAATCACGGGGAGATGCAAATCACCTCGTCGCCGAAGAAATTCTCGGGCTACTTCCATTTTTACCGCAAGCACAAGGACAAGTTTGACCGTGCCAGCCGGAAGTATCAGCTCTTCACCCTGTATCAGATCCGTAACAAGCGCATGAACTGGCGCACGTTGCTGACGTTGCTGTCGGTACGTAACGGCAAGCGTCTGGCTGACGGGCTTCGGGGGAAATAATGTTTCTGGAAGATTGTCGCGCTAACAGCTGGAGCCTGCGCCCGTGCTGCATGGTTCTGGCCTACCGTATTGCGCACTTTTGCTCGGTGTGGCGCAAAAAAAATGTGCTGAACAATATCTGGGCCGCGCCGGTGCTGGTGCTGTACCGCATCATCACCGAATGCTTTTTTGGCTATGAAATTCAGGCCGCAGCCACCATTGGCCGCCGCTTTACCATTCATCACGGTTATGCGGTGGTCATCAACAAGTTCGTCGTCGCGGGTGATGATTTCACCATTCGCCACGGGGTGACGATCGGCAACCGCGGGCCGGACAGCCTGGCCTGCCCGGTCATCGGCAATAACGTCGAGCTGGGTGCCAACGTAGTGATGATTGGGGACATTACCGTGGGCAATAACGTGACGATTGGCGCAGGCAGCGTGGTGCTGGACAGCATTCCGGACAACGCGCTGGTGGTGGGCGAGAAAGCCCGCGTGAAGGTGATAAAATGAACATTCTGCAATTTAACGTACGCCTCGCAGAGGGCGGGGCGGCAGGCGTAGCGCTGGATCTGCACCAGCGCGCGCTGCAAAAAGGATTACAGTCGCGCTTCGTTTACGGTTACGGCAAAGGTGGCAAGAAAAGCGTCAGCCATGATAACTATCCGCAGGTGCTGAAGCAGACGCCACGTCTGACCTCCATCGCCAATATCGCGCTGTTCCGCCTGTTTAACCGCGACCTGTTCGGCAACCTGAATAATCTCTACCGCACCGTCACCCGCACTCGCGGCCCGGTTGTGCTGCACTTTCACGTGTTGCACAGCTACTGGCTGAATCTGGAAGAGGTGGTGGCGTTTTGTGGCAAGGTGAAGGCGCATAAGCCGGATACCCGATTCGTCTGGACGCTGCACGACCACTGGAGCGTGACCGGACGCTGCGCCTTTACCGACGGCTGCGAAGGCTGGAAAAATAACTGCCAGAAATGCCCTACGCTCAGCAACTACCCGCCGGTGAAGGTCGATCGCGCGCATCAGCTGGTTGAGGGTAAGCGTCAGCTGTTCCGCGATATGCTCTCGCTCGGCTGCACCTTCATCTCTCCAAGCCAGCACGTGGCGGACGCTTTTAATAGCCTGTACGGAGCAGGGCGCTGCCAGATCATCAACAACGGTATTGATGTGGCGACGGAAACGATCCTGGCCGAACTGACGCCCGTAGCCGTTACCGCCGGTAAGCCGAAAATTGCGGTCGTCGCCCATGACCTGCGTTACGACGGCAAAACCAACCAGCAGCTGGTGCGCGACATTATGGCGCTCGGCGACAAGATTGAGCTGCATACCTTTGGCAAATTCTCCCCGTTTGAAGGCGCTAACGTGGTGAACCACGGGTTTGAAACCGACAAACGCAAACTGATGAGCGCGCTGAACGGTATGGACGCGCTGGTGTTCAGCTCCCGCGTGGACAACTACCCGCTGATCCTGTGCGAAGCGCTCTCCATCGGCGTGCCGGTGATTGCCACCCACAGCGACGCCGCGCGGGAAGTGCTGGAGAAATCCGGCGGTAAACCCTTCAGTGAAAACGAGGTGCTGCCGCTGGTGCAGTTGTCGAAGGCCGATATCGCGCAGGCTGTTTTTGGCACGGACCTGGAATCGTTCCGCAACCGCAGCCGCAAAGCGTACAGTGGACAACAGATGCTGGAGGAGTATGTCTCGTTCTATCAGAATCTGTAGTTATCTGCTGCTGCCGCTGATCTACCTGCTGGTCAACGTCAAGATTGCCCAGCTCGGCGAAAGCTTCCCGATCACTATCGTCACCTTCCTGCCGGTTCTGCTGTTGCTTTACGTTGACAAGCTTAACCTCAAAAAGCTGATGATTGCGCTGGGCATCGGGTTTGGTCTGACGGCGTTTAACTACATCTTTGGTCAGTCGCTGGACGCCAGCAAATATGTCACCTCCACCATGCTGTTTGTTTATATCGTTATCATTATTGGCATGGTGTGGAGTATTCGCTTTAAAACTATTTCTCCGCACAATTATAGGAAAATCCTCAGGTTCTTTTATATTGTCGTCGGGCTGATTGTTGTGCTTGCGGCAATGGAGATGGCGCAAATTATTCTCACAGGCGGAAGCAGCCTGATGGAAATAATTTCGAAATATCTTATATACAGTAACAGCTATGTACTGAACTTCATTAAGTTTGGTGGCAAGCGTACAACCGCGCTCTATTTTGAACCGGCGTTTTTTGCTCTGGCATTAATCTCAATTTGGCTCAGCATCAAACAGTTCGGTATCAAAACCCCCAAGACCGATGCTATGATTCTTGCAGGAATCGTTCTGTCAGGGTCGTTCTCCGGGGTAATGACGTTTATTCTGTTTTACCTGCTGGAGTGGGCGTTCCAGTACCTGAATAAAGAGGCGATTAAGAAAAAACTGCCGCTGGCGATAATCTCTCTGACGGTATTTTTAGTGGGCGTGATATTTGCGTTTCCGTACATTTCTGAGCGTCTGGGTGATTTGGGAACGGAAGGGTCATCGTCCTATTATCGCATCATTGGTCCACTGGTGATGGTGGGTTATTCCTTAACCCATATAGATGGCGTAGTAAGATTCGGCTCACTTTATGAATATGTTGCATCATTCGGAATCTTTAACGGTGCGGATGTCGGTAAAACCATAGACAATGGTCTGTATCTGTTAATTATCTATTTTTCCTGGTTCGCCGTACTGTTGACACTGTGGTATCTGTTTAAAGTTTTCAAAATGATGATTAACGCGTTTGGTGATAACCAGAACTTTCGCGTGCAACTTTATCTGTTCACACCGGTGTCGTTGTTTTTTACCGGGTCAATATTTAGCCCGGAATATGCATTCTTAATTGTATGTCCGTTTATTTTGCGCAAGGCGCTGAATATTACGAGCGTATGACGAAATGAGGTGATTTATGTTTCTTAGCGTCATTACTGTCGCCTTTCGTAACTACGAAGGGGTGGTAAAAACCTGGCGCTCGCTGCGCAACCTGGCGCGCGATCCGAGCCTCACGTTTGAGTGGATCGTGGTCGATGGCGGCTCGAACGACGGCACGGCGGAGTTCCTGGAAAAACTCAACGGTGAGTTTAACTTACGTTACATCAGCGAGAAAGATAAAGGCATTTACGATGCCATGAATAAAGGCATCAACATGGCGCAGGGGCGTTACGCCATCTTCCTCAATTCCGGCGATGTGTTCCATGAAGATGTGGCGCTGTTTGCCCGTCAGCTGGTGCGCCAGAAAGAAGATGCCATGTTTATCGGTGATGCGCTGCTTGATTTCGGCGAGGGGAAAAAAGTGCTGCGCGGTGCGAAACCAGGCTGGTATATCTACCACAGCCTCCCGGCCAGCCATCAGGCTATTTTCTTCCCAATGAGCGGCCTGAAAAAACAGCCTTACGATTTGCGCTATAAAGTGTCATCAGATTATGCCCTGGCCGCCAGCCTTTACAAATCTGGCTACCCGTTCCGTCGAATTAAAGGACTGGTATCTGAATTTTCAATGGGCGGCGTGTCAACCTCGAATAATCTGGAACTGTGCCAGGATGCCAAAAACGTGCAGCGTAAAATATTACGCGTGCCGGGGTTCTGGGCGGAATTATCTTATTTCTTACGTCTGAAAACGACGGGTAAAGCGAAAGCCTTATATAACAAAGCCTGAGATATAAGGAAACGTAATGCAGGAATTAAATGGATTCTCCGTACCGAAAGGTTTTCGGGGCGGGAGCGGTATTAAAGTTCAACTGTGGTGGGCTGTACAGGCAACGTTATTTGCCTGGTCGCCGCAAATACTGTACCGCTGGCGCGCATTTTTACTGCGTCTGTTTGGCGCAAAAATAGGAAAAAACGTAGTCATTCGACCTTCGGTGAAAATTACTTATCCCTGGAAATTAACGCTTGGGGATTACGCCTGGGTTGGGGATGACGCAGTGTTATATACCCTTGGTGAGATTACGATTGGCGCAAATTCGGTGGTTTCACAGAAGTGTTATTTGTGCACCGGCAGCCACGATTTTATGAGCCCGCATTTTGATATTACCGCTTCGCCTGTTGTGATCGGTGAAAAATGCTGGCTGGCAACAGACGTCTTTGTTGCACCCGGTGTTTCTGTTGGCGATGGCACGGTAGTCGGTGCCCGCAGCAGCGTTTTTAAATCGCTTCCGGCAAATAAAATTTGCCGTGGCAACCCCGCAGTGGTGATACGCGAACGCGTTGAAACTGAAAAACTTTGATAAGTACAGAGGAATATAAACATGTCTAAAGTCGCTCTCATCACCGGCGTTACCGGGCAGGATGGTTCTTACCTGGCAGAATTGCTGCTGGAAAAAGGGTATGAAGTTCACGGTATTAAGCGTCGTGCCTCTTCATTCAACACCGAGCGTGTCGATCACATTTACCAGGATCCGCATGCGGCAAACCCGAAATTCCATCTGCACTACGGCGACCTGACCGATACCTCCAACCTGACCCGTATCCTGCAAGAAGTACAGCCGGATGAAGTGTACAACCTGGGCGCGATGAGCCACGTTGCGGTTTCCTTCGAGTCCCCGGAGTACACCGCTGACGTGGACGCCATGGGTACGCTGCGTCTGCTGGAAGCGATTCGCTTCCTGGGTCTTGAGAAGAAAACCCGCTTCTACCAGGCATCTACCTCTGAGCTGTACGGTCTGGTGCAGGAAATTCCGCAGAAAGAGACCACGCCGTTCTACCCGCGTTCTCCGTACGCTGTGGCGAAACTGTACGCCTACTGGATCACCGTGAACTACCGTGAATCCTACGGCATGTACGCCTGTAACGGCATTCTGTTCAACCACGAATCTCCACGTCGCGGCGAAACCTTCGTGACCCGCAAAATCACCCGCGCGATCGCTAACATCGCTCAGGGCCTGGAGTCTTGCCTGCACCTCGGCAACATGGATTCCCTGCGTGACTGGGGCCATGCGAAAGACTACGTGAAAATGCAGTGGATGATGTTGCAGCAGGAGCAGCCAGAAGACTTCGTGATTGCGACCGGCGTCCAGTACTCCGTACGTCAGTTCGTTGAGATGGCTGCGGCACAGCTGGGCATCAAGCTGCGCTTCGAAGGCACCGGCGTGGAAGAGAAGGGTATCGTTGTTTCCGTGACCGGCCATGACGCACCGGGCGTGAAGCCAGGCGACGTGATTGTCCAGGTTGATCCGCGTTACTTCCGTCCTGCTGAAGTGGAAACCCTGCTGGGCGACCCAACCAAAGCGCACGAGAAGCTGGGCTGGAAACCAGAAACCACCCTGCAAGAAATGGTATCCGAGATGGTGGCCAAAGATCTTGAAGCAGCGAAAAAACACTCCCTGCTCAAGTCTCATGGCTACGAGGTTGCCATCGCGCTGGAGTCCTGAGAATGACAAAACAACGTATTTTTGTCGCCGGTCATCGCGGAATGGTGGGTTCCGCGATTGTTCGCCAGCTGGAACAGCGCGGTGACGTGGAGGTGATTGTTCGCACCCGCGACGAGCTGAACCTGCTTGACAGCAAAGCGGTGCAGGACTTCTTCGCCAGCGAACGTATCGACCAGGTGTATCTGGCGGCGGCGAAGGTGGGCGGCATTATCGCTAACAATACCTACCCGGCGGATTTCATCTACGAGAACATGATGATTGAGAGCAACATCATTCACGCGGCGCATCTGCACAACGTGAATAAGCTACTGTTCCTCGGCTCATCCTGTATCTACCCGAAAATGGCGAAGCAGCCGATCGCCGAGAGCGAACTGTTGCAGGGCACGCTTGAAGCCACCAACGAGCCGTATGCGATTGCCAAAATTGCCGGGATCAAGCTGTGTGAATCCTACAACCGTCAGTATAACCGCGACTATCGCTCGGTGATGCCGACCAACCTGTACGGACCGCACGACAACTTCCACCCGAGCAATTCCCACGTGATCCCGGCGCTGCTGCGTCGTTTCCACGAGGCGACTGCCGAAAACGCCCCGGACGTGGTGGTGTGGGGCAGCGGTACGCCAATGCGCGAGTTCCTTCACGTGGACGATATGGCGGCGGCCAGCATTCACGTCATGGAGCTGGATCGCGAAGTGTGGCAGGAAAACACCGAGCCGATGCTGTCGCACATTAACGTCGGGACCGGCGTGGACTGCACCATTCGCGAGCTGGCGCAGACCATCGCGCAGGTGGTGGGTTACAAAGGACGCGTGGTGTTTGACGCCACCAAACCGGACGGCACGCCGCGCAAGCTGCTGGACGTGACCCGTCTGCATCAGCTGGGCTGGTATCACGAGGTCTCACTGGAGCAGGGGCTGGCCAGCACCTACCAGTGGTTCCTGGAAAACCAGCACCGCTTCCGGGGGTAATGATGTTTTTAAGTCAGGAAGATTTTGCCACGGTAGTGCGTTCCACTCCGCTCATCTCAATTGATTTGATCGTGGAGAACGAACGCGGCGAGTTCTTGCTGGGGAAACGAACCAATCGTCCTGCACAGGGCTTCTGGTTCGTGCCCGGCGGGCGCGTGCAGAAGGATGAGACGCTTACCGATGCGTTTGAGCGTCTCACTCTGGCGGAACTGGGCCTGCAACTGCCGATGGCAGCGGGCCAGTTTTACGGGGTCTGGCAGCACTTCTATGACGATAACTTTTCAGGCACCGGGTTCACCACGCACTACGTCGTGCTGGGGTTCCGCCTGAAGGTGAGTGAGGCAGACCTGCGTCTGCCTGATTCTCAGCATGACGATTACCGCTGGTTAACGCCAGAGGCGCTGCTGGCAAGCGACAACGTCCATGACAACAGTCGGGCGTACTTCCTTGCGGAACGTCAGGCCGAGGTGCCAGGTCTATGAAAATCCTCGTCTACGGAATTAACTACTCGCCGGAGCTTACCGGTATCGGGAAATACACCGGCGAGATGGTCGAGTGGATGGCGAGCCAGGGACATGACGTGCGGGTGATTACTGCCCCGCCGTATTACCCGGAGTGGAAGGTAGGCGAACGCTATTCCAGCTGGCGCTACCGCCGCGAAGAGGGCGCCGCGACCGTCTGGCGCTGCCCGCTCTACGTGCCGAAACAGCCCTCGACGCTGAAACGTTTAATTCATCTGGGCAGCTTTGCCCTGAGCAGTTTCTTCCCGCTGATGGCGCAGCGTCGCTGGAAGCCGGATCGCATCATCGGCGTGGTGCCGACCCTGTTCTGCACGCCAGGCATGCGCCTGCTGGGAAAACTCTCCGGCGCGCGCACCCTGCTGCACATTCAGGATTATGAAGTGGACGCCATGCTCGGGCTGGGTATGGCCGGGAAAGGCAAGGGCGGCAAGGTGGCGAAGCTCGCCAGCGCCTTTGAGCGCAGCGGCCTGCACAACGTGGATTACGTCTCGACCATCTCGCGCTCGATGATGAACAAGGCGCAGGAGAAGGGCGTCCCGGCGGAAAAAGTGATCTTCTTTCCGAACTGGTCCGAAGTGGCGCGCTTCCGCGATGTGACAGACCAGGATGCGCAGGCGTTACGCGCGCAGCTCGGGTTGCCTGCTGAGCAAAAAATCATTCTTTACTCAGGCAACATCGGCGAAAAACAGGGGCTGGAGAGCGTGATTGACGCCGCGCTTCAGCTGAGCGAACACCCGTGGATGTTCGTGATAGTCGGGCAGGGCGGTGGTAAAGCGCGGCTGGAAAAAATGGCCAGCGAGCGCGGACTGACCAACATCCGCTTCTTCCCGCTTCAGTCTTATGACGCGCTGCCCGCGCTGCTGAAAATGGCGGACTGCCATCTGGTGGTGCAAAAACGCGGCGCGGCGGATGCGGTGCTGCCGTCCAAGCTGACCAACATTCTGGCAGTGGGCGGAAATGCGGTGATTACGGCAGAAGCCGCAACAGAATTAGGCCAGCTGTGCAACAGCTACCCGGGCATTGCCGTTTGCGTGGAGCCTGAATCGGTTCCTGCGCTGGTGACCGGAATTGAGCAGGCACTCGCCATGCCAAAAGAGAACACGGTGGCACGTGAATATGCCGAACGCACGCTCGAGAAAGAGAACGTGCTGAGCCAATTTATTGCAGATATACGGGGATAAATCATGAGTCAAACCACTTTGTATCCGGTCGTAATGGCGGGTGGATCCGGGAGCCGGTTGTGGCCACTGTCCCGCGTGCTTTATCCAAAACAATTTCTGTGCCTGAAAGGCGACCTCACCATGCTGCAAACGACGGTTAACCGTCTGCACGGCGTGGAGTGTGAAAGCCCGGTGGTGATCTGTAACGAGCAGCACCGCTTTATCGTTGCCGAGCAGCTGCGCCAGCTGAACAAACTGACCGAAAATATCATTCTGGAGCCTGCCGGACGCAACACGGCGCCTGCCATTGCTCTTGCGGCGCTGGCAGCAAAACGCAGCAGCCCGGACTGCGACCCGCTGATGCTGGTGCTGGCGGCTGACCACGTCATCCAGCAGGAAGAGGCCTTCCGCGACGCGGTACGCGCCGCGATTCCTTACGCTGAGAACGGCAAGCTGGTGACCTTCGGCATCGTGCCGGATCTCCCGGAAACCGGCTATGGCTACATTCGCCGCGGCAGCGTTACGCCTGGTGAAGGCGACAGCGTGGCCTTTGACGTGGCGCAGTTTGTCGAAAAACCGAATCTGGAAACCGCGCAGGCGTATGTCGCCAGCGGTGAATACTACTGGAACAGCGGTATGTTCCTGTTCCGCGCCGGTCGCTACCTGGAAGAGCTGGAAAAATATCGCCCGGATATCTTAAGCGCCTGCGAAAAAGCGATGGCGGTGGTGGATCCGGATCTCGATTTTATCCGCGTGGACGAAGAAGCCTTCCTCGCCTGTCCGGAAGAGTCCATTGACTATGCGGTGATGGAACGTACGGCAGATGCGGTAGTGGTACCGATGGATGCGGGCTGGAGCGACGTCGGCTCCTGGTCGTCACTGTGGGAGATCAGCGCGCATACCCCGGAGGGTAACGTCCATCACGGAGATGTGATCAGCCACAAAACGGAAAACAGCTACGTCTACGCCGAATCTGGCCTCGTCACTACGGTAGGGGTGAAGGATCTGGTGGTCGTGCAGACCAAAGACGCGGTGCTGATTGCCGACCGTAATGCCGTGCAGGACGTTAAAAAAGTGGTGGAGAAGATCAAGGCCGATGGCCGTCACGAACACCATATTCACCGTGAAGTCTACCGCCCGTGGGGCAAATATGACTCCATCGACGCCGGCGAGCGTTATCAGGTGAAACGCATCACCGTGAAGCCGGGAGAAGGGCTGTCGGTGCAGATGCACCATCACCGCGCCGAACACTGGGTGGTGGTGGCAGGGACCGCCAAAGTGACCATCGACGGTGAAGTGAAGCTGCTCGGTGAAAACGAGTCCATTTATATTCCGCTGGGCGCCACGCACTGTCTGGAAAACCCGGGGAAAATTCCGCTCGACTTAATTGAGGTGCGTTCCGGCTCCTATCTGGAAGAGGACGACATCATCCGCTTCCAGGATCGCTACGGGCGCGTGTAGCACTCCGCATCATGCCCGGTGGCGCTGCGCTTACCGGGCCTACGAATGAAAAAAATAAATTTGGCCATTACATGGTCAGGGCCAACTGTTGCCTGAAAAAGGGGTCATCATGGAAAAATTAACCTGTTTTAAAGCCTACGATATTCGCGGCAAGCTGGGCGAAGAGCTGAACGAAGACATTGCGTGGCGCATCGGCCGCGCGTACGGCGAATACCTCAAACCACAAACTATCGTGCTGGGCGGCGACGTGCGCCTGACAAGCGAATCCCTGAAGCTGGCGCTGGCGAAAGGGCTACAGGACGCGGGCGTCGATGTGCTGGACATTGGCCTTTCCGGTACCGAAGAGATCTATTTTGCCACATTCCACCTGGGCGTGGACGGCGGTATCGAAGTGACGGCCAGCCATAACCCGATGGACTACAACGGCATGAAGCTGGTGCGCAAGGGCGCGCGTCCTATCAGCGGCGACACCGGCCTGCGCGACGTGCAACGTCTGGCCGAGGCCAACGACTTCCCGCCGGTGAACGAAGCGAAGCGCGGCAGCTATAAGCAGATCAACCTGCAAAAAGAGTACATCGACCACCTGCTGGGCTACATCAACGTGGCGAACCTCAAACCGCTGAAGCTGGTGATTAACTCCGGCAACGGCGCGGCAGGCCCGGTTGTAGACGCACTTGAAGCCCGCTTTAAGGCGCTGAACGTGCCGGTGACCTTCGTCAAAGTGCACAACACGCCAGACGGCAACTTCCCGAACGGTATTCCTAACCCGCTGCTGCCGGAGTGCCGCGACGACACCCGCAACGCGGTGATTGAGCACGGCGCCGATATGGGTATCGCCTTTGACGGCGACTTCGACCGCTGCTTCCTGTTCGACGAGAATGGGCAGTTTATCGAAGGCTACTACATCGTTGGCCTGCTGGCGGAAGCGTTCCTCGAGAAAAACCCGGGGGCGAAAATCATTCACGATCCGCGTCTTTCCTGGAACACCGTCGACGTGGTGAAGGCCGCGGGCGGTGAGCCGGTGATGTCCAAAACCGGCCACGCGTTTATCAAAGAGCGTATGCGTGAGGAAGACGCCATCTACGGCGGCGAGATGAGCGCCCACCACTATTTCCGTGATTTTGCCTACTGCGACAGCGGGATGATCCCGTGGCTGCTGGTGACCGAGCTGCTGTGCCTGAAAGGGCAGAGCCTGGGCGAACTGGTGCGCGACCGCATGGCGGCGTTCCCGGCCAGCGGTGAGATCAACAGCAAACTGGCACAGCCCGCTGAGGCCATTGCCCGCGTGGAACAGCACTTTGCCATTCATGCGCTGGAGATTGACCGTACCGACGGTATCAGCATGGCGTTCCCGCAGTGGCGCTTCAACCTGCGCTCGTCCAATACCGAGCCGGTGGTGCGCCTGAACGTGGAGTCCCGCGCTGACACCGCGCTGATGGAAGCCCGAACGAAGGACATTCTGGCGCTGTTGAATCAGTAAAAAGAAAACCTTACCCCTCACCCTAACCCTCTCCCCAAAGGGGAGAGGGAACTTGAACACCCTCTCCCCTTTGGGGAGAGGGCCGGGGTGAGGGGCGAGGGGTAAGGTTTAGAACTAAAGGAACAACGATGACAAATCTAAAAAAGCGCGAACGAGCGAGAACGAATGCATCGTTAATCTCTATGGTGCAGCGTTTTTCTGATATCACCATCATGGTCGGCGGACTGTGGGCGGTGTGTTGGGTCAGCGGGCAGTCGTTCTTATACATGCACTTGCTGATGGCGTTGATTGCGCTGGTGGTGTTTCAGATGATCGGCGGCATGACCGATTTCTATCGTTCATGGCGCGGCGTCAAAATGACCACCGAACTGATGCTGCTGCTCCAGAACTGGACCTTAAGCCTGATTTTCAGCGCAGGCCTGGTGGCGTTCAGCCATGATTTTGATAACCGTCTTGTGACCTATCTCTGCTGGTATCTGTTAACCAGCATTGGCATGGTGGTCTGCCGCTCGCTGATCCGCTTTGGCGCGGGCTGGCTGCGCAACCGCGGGTATAACCGTCGCTTCGTTGCCGTGGCGGGCGATCTGCCGGTGGGACAGGTGTTGCTCGACAGCTTCCGCAAAGAGCCGTGGTTAGGTTTTGAAGTGGTCGGGATTTATCACGACGCGAAGCCCGGCGGCGTACCGTCCGACTGGGCAGGTAACTACGAACAGCTTATTGACGATGCGAAAGCCGGCAAAATTCATAACGTCTACATCGCCATGCAGATGAAAGATGAATCCCGCATCAAGAAACTGATGCGCGAGCTGGCGGATACCACCTGCTCGGTGATCCTCATCCCGGATGTCTTCACCTTCAATATTCTCCACTCCCGTATTGAAGAGGTGAACGGGGTACCGGTTGTTCCGCTGTACGACACGCCGCTGTCGGGGATTAACCGCGTGCTGAAGCGCGTGGAAGATATCGTGCTTTCGTCCCTGATCCTGCTGCTCATCTCCCCGGTGCTGTGCTGTATTGCGCTGGCGGTGAAGCTCAGCTCGCCGGGGCCGATCATCTTCCGTCAGACCCGCTACGGCATGGACGGTAAGCCGATCATGGTGTGGAAATTCCGCTCCATGAAGGTGATGGAGAACGACAAGGTGGTGACCCAGGCGACGCAGAACGATCCGCGCGTCACCCGCGTGGGCAACTTCCTGCGCCGTACCTCGCTCGATGAGCTGCCGCAGTTCATCAACGTGTTCACCGGCGGGATGTCCATCGTCGGGCCTCGTCCTCACGCCGTGGCCCATAACGAGCAGTACCGTACCCTGATTGAAGGCTACATGCTGCGCCATAAGGTGAAGCCGGGCATCACCGGCTGGGCGCAGATCAACGGCTGGCGCGGCGAGACCGACACGCTGGAAAAAATGGAAAAACGTATCGAGTTCGATCTGGAGTACATCCGCGAGTGGAGCCTCTGGTTCGATATCAAGATTGTTTTTCTGACCATTTTCAAAGGTTTCGTGAACAAAGCGGCGTACTAAGATGAGCTTACGAGAAAAAACCATCAGCGGTGCGAAATGGTCAGCCATGGCCACCATCGTCATCATTGGCCTCGGCCTGGTGCAGATGACGGTGCTGGCGCGCATTATCGATAATCACCAGTTTGGTCTGCTGACCGTCTCGCTGGTGATTATCGCCCTGGCCGATACGCTGTCGGACTTTGGTATCGCCAACTCCATTATCCAGCGCAAAGAGATCAGCCATCTGGAGCTGACCACCCTCTACTGGCTGAACGTCGGGCTGGGTATCTTCGTTTTTGTGCTGGTGTTCCTGCTGAGCGATGTGATTGCCGGCGTGCTGCATAACCCGGACCTGGCGCCGCTGATGCGCACCCTGTCGTTCGCTTTCGTGGTGATTCCGCACGGGCAGCAGTTCCGCGCGCTGATGCAGAAAGAGCTGGAGTTCAACAAAATCGGCATGATTGAGACCAGCGCCGTGCTGGCGGGCTTTACCTTCACCGTGGTCAGCGCCCATTTCTGGCCGCTGGCGATGACCGCCATCCTCGGCTACCTCGTTAACTCTGCCGTGCGCACGCTGCTGTTCGGCTTTTTTGGCCGTAAGATTTATCGCCCGGGGCTGCATTTTTCGCTGGCATCTGTTTCATCCAACCTGCGCTTCGGCGCGTGGCTGACGGCAGACAGCATTATCAACTACGTGAATACTAACCTCTCCACGCTGGTACTGGCGCGCATTCTGGGCGCGAGCGTCGCGGGTGGCTACAACCTGGCGTATAACGTCGCGGTTGTCCCGCCGATGAAGCTCAACCCGATTATTACCCGCGTCCTGTTCCCGGCGTTCGCCAAAATTCAGGACGATACCGAGAAGCTGCGCGTGAACTTTTATAAGCTGCTCTCCGTGGTGGGGATCATCAACTTCCCGGTCCTGCTGGGGCTGATGGTGGTCGCCAGCAATTTCGTACCGCTGGTGTTTGGCGAGAAGTGGAACAGCATCATCCCAATCCTGCAACTGCTGTGCGTCGTGGGGCTGCTGCGCTCGGTGGGGAACCCGATTGGTTCTCTGCTGATGGCAAAGGCGCGCGTGGATATCAGCTTCAAGTTCAACGTGTTTAAAACCTTCCTGTTTATTCCGGCAATTATTGTGGGCGGGCACATGGCGGGCGCCATTGGCGTGACGCTCGGCTTCCTGCTGGTGCAAATCTTCAATACCGTGCTGAGCTACTTCGTGATGATCAAACCGGTGCTGGGCTCCAGCTACCGTCAGTACATCCTCAGCCTGTGGCTGCCGTTTTATCTCTCCTTGCCGACGCTGGCGGTGAGCTACGGCCTGGGCGTGGTGCTCAACGGGCATCTGCCGCTGGCGGCACTGCTTGCGGTGCAGGTCGCGGCAGGCGCGCTGGCGTTCGGCGTGATGATTGTGCTGTCACGCAATGCGCTGGTGGTCGAGATGAAGCGCCAGTTTTGCCGTAACGAAAAAATGAAAACGCTGCTTCGCGCAGGCTAATTTTACGAGGCCATTATGAAATTACTTATTCTTGGCAACCATACCTGCGGCAACCGTGGCGACAGCGCCATCCTGCGCGGTTTACTGGATGCAATTAACACCCTTAAGCCTGAGACTGAAGTGGATGTGATGAGCCGTTATCCGGTCAGCTCAACCTGGTTACTGAACCGCCCGGTGATGGGCGACCCGCTCTACAGCCAGATGAAACAGCACAACAACGCCGCGGGCGTGATGGGGCGCGTGAAGAAAGTCCTGCGTCGCCGCTATCAGCATCAGGTGCTGCTTTCTCGCGTAACCGACACCGGCAAGCTGCGCAACATCGCCATCGCGCAGGGCTTTACCGATTTTGTGCGTCTGCTGTCCGGCTATGACGCCATTATTCAGGTGGGCGGTTCGTTCTTCGTCGATCTCTACGGCGTGCCGCAGTTTGAGCATGCGCTTTGTACCTTCATGGCGAAAAAGCCGCTGTTTATGATTGGCCACAGCGTCGGGCCATTCCAGGATCCGCAGTTTAACCAGCTGGCGAACTATGTCTTCGGCCACTGCGACGCGCTGATCCTGCGTGAATCGGTCAGCCTCGACATGATGAAGCGCAGCGAAATCGACACCACCAAAGTGGAGCACGGTGTAGACACCGCCTGGCTGGTGGATCATCAGGATGACAGCTTCCAGGCCAGCTACGCGGTACAGCACTGGCTGGACGTGGCGGCAAAGCAGAAAACCGTCGCCATTACCCTGCGTGAACTTGCGCCGTTCGATAAACGCCTCGGCACGACCCAGGCGGCGTACGAGAAAGCCTTTGCCGACGTGGTGAACCGCGTGCTGGACAGCGGTTACCAGGTGCTGGCGCTTTCCACCTGTACCGGTATCGACAGCTACAACAAAGATGACCGTATGGTGGCGCTCAACCTGCGCAACCTGGTGAACGATCCGTCCCGCTATCACGTGGTGATGGACGAGCTGAATGATCTGGAGATGGGCAAGCTGCTCTCCGCCTGCGACCTGACCGTGGGCACGCGTCTGCACTCGGCCATTATCTCGATGAACTTCGGCACGCCAGCCATCGCCATCAACTACGAACACAAGTCCGCGGGCATTATGCAGCAGCTCGGTATGCCTGAAATGGCCGTCGATATTCGTCATCTGTTGGACGGGTCGCTCGGCGCCATGGTGGGCGACACGCTCGGCCAGCTGCCTGCGATCAACGAACGTCTGGCGGTGGCGGTAAAAGCCGAACGCGAAAAAGGTATTGGCATGGTGAAATCCGTACTCGACCGCGTCCGGGAGGGGAAATGAAGGTTGGTTTCTTCTTACTGAAATTTCCGCTGTCGTCTGAAACCTTTGTGCTGAACCAAATCACCGCGTTTATCGATATGGGGTATGACGTGGAGATTATCGCCCTGCAAAAGGGCGATACGCAAAACACCCATGCGGCGTATACCCGGTATGGGCTGGAGGCAAAAACCCGCTGGTTGCAGGATGAACCCGCCGGACGGATGAACAAACTGCGCTATCGCGCCGGACAGACGCTGCGCGGCCTGCATCGCGCCTCGACGTGGCGGGCGCTGAATATGTCGCGCTATGGGGCGGAGGCCCGCAACCTGATCTTATCCGCCATTTGCGGGCAAACGGCCCAGCCGTACCGGGCCAATGTCTTTATCGCCCACTTTGGCCCGGCGGGCGTAACGGCGGCAAAACTGCGTGAGCTGGGGGTGATTGACGGCAAAATCGCAACCATTTTCCACGGTATCGACATCTCCAGCCGGGAAGTGCTGAACCACTACACACCGGAATATCAGCAGCTGTTTCGCCGTGGCGACATGATGCTACCGATAAGCAACCTGTGGGCCGGGCGCCTGAAAACCATGGGGTGCCCGAGCGAGAAAATCACCGTTTCACGCATGGGCGTAGACATGGAACGCTTCACCCAGCGACCGGTCAAGGTGCCGGGCAAGCCGCTGCAAATTATCTCTGTTGCCCGCCTGACCGAAAAGAAAGGGCTGCACGTAGCCATCGAAGCCTGTCGCCAGCTGAAGGCGCGTGGTGTGGACTTCCACTACCGCATCCTGGGTATCGGGCCGTGGGAGCGTCGCCTGCGCACGCTGATTGAACAGTATCAGCTGGAAGACGTGGTCGAGATGCCGGGCTTCAAGCCGAGCCACGAAGTGAAAGCCATGCTTGATGACGCGGATGTATTCCTGCTGCCTTCCGTAACCGGCGCCGACGGCGATATGGAAGGCATTCCCGTGGCGCTGATGGAGGCGATGGCCGTCGGCATTCCGGTGGTCTCGACCCTGCACAGCGGCATCCCGGAGCTGATAACCTCTGAGCATTCTGGCTGGCTGGTCCCTGAAAACAATGCGCTGGCGCTGGCGGATCGTCTGGCCGCGTTCAGCAATATCGATCAGCAGACGCTGATCCCTGTGCTGCAAAATGCGCGGCAAAAAGTTGAAGCAGAATTCAATCAGCAGGTGATTAATCGCCAGTTAGCGAGCCTGCTGCAAACGCTGTAACGCTGAGGTTGTATGCTGAAAAAGATTACCCGACGCCGATTTGTCTCTTCTTTATCCGTCCTGGCTGCCATGCCGCTGCTGTCGCCCCGCGCTGCGCGGGCGGCAACCGGGAAGACGGTTTCTGTCGATCGCTACAACAATAACGACTGGATCGCCGCCTTTAAGCAGGCATTTACCGAGGGCGATACCGTTGTTGTTCCCGCCGGGTTAACCTGTGAAAACATCAATACCGGCATTTTCATTCCTGATGGCAAAACCCTGCTGATCCGCGGCGCGCTGAAGGGCAACGGGCGCGGGCGGTTTGTGCTCCAGGAAGGCTGCAAGGTCATTGGGGAAGATGAGGGGCGCACACATAACATTACGCTGGACGTGCGTGGCTCCGACTGTGTCATTAAAGGGCTGACGATGAGCGGCTTCGGCCCCGTCACCCAGATCTACATTGGCGGTAAAAAGCCGAGAGTGATGCGTAACCTGCTTATCGATCGCATTGCCGTGAGTCAGGCCAACTACGCCATTCTGCGCCAGGGTTTCCATAATCAGGTGGATGGTGCGCGCATTACCAACAGCAAATTCAGCCATTTGCAGGGTGACGCGATTGAGTGGAACGTGGCGATTAACGACCGTAACATCCTGATCTCTGACCACGTGATCGATAACATCAACTGCACAAACGGCAAGATCAACTGGGGCATAGGCATTGGGCTGGCTGGCAGCACGTACGACAATGACTATCCGGAACAGCAGACCGTTAAAAACTTCGTGGTGGCGAATATCACCGGCAGCAACTGTCGGCAGCTGGTGCATGTTGAAAACGGTAAACACTTTGTGATCCGTAATATCAAGGCCAGCAATATTACTCCCGACTTCAGTAAAAAGGCCGGAATTGATAACGCAACGGTAGCTATTTATGGTTGTGATAATTTCGTTATCGATAATATCGATATGGTGAACAGCGCCGGAATGTTAATCGGGTATGGCGTGATCAAGGGCGATTATCTGTCGATACCGCAAAACTTCAAACTTAACGATATTCGCCTGGATAACCGACAGCTTGCCTATAAGCTGCGCGGGATACAGATTTCCTCCGGCAATGCCACGTCGTTTGTTGCCATCACCAATGTCAACATGCAGCGGGCAACACTTGAGCTGCACAACAAGCCACAACATCTTTTTTTGCGTAATATCAACGTGATGCAGGAGTCAACGACGGGGCCGGCTTTAAAGATGAACTTCGATTTGCGCAAAGACGTGCGCGGGAAGTTTATGGCTAAAAACGAGACGTTGCTGTCGCTTGCGAACATAAAAGCGGTTAATGAAAAGGGGCAGAGCTCGGTGGATATTGATCGGGTCGATCAACATGTGGTGAATACGGAACGGTTGAATTTTGCGCTGCCGCACAGGTGATCATAAAGGTTATTTTGCGACTATTCCTGGTATGGAATCGCGATCTATTCAGATTACAACTACTGTAATTTGTGGTGGGGTGACCTAAGATTACTTCATATTTACGGCAAAACATGCTGGCGAAAACAGGTTTAAAAGCTATAATTCGTCAACCATTTTAAGGTGGAAGAAATAATGATTAATTTGAAAGCAGTCATACCGGTAGCGGGTCTGGGCATGCACATGTTGCCCGCCACAAAGGCCATTCCTAAAGAGATGCTGCCGATCGTTGACAAGCCGATGATTCAGTACATCGTCGACGAGATTGTTGCTGCGGGGATCAAAGAAATCGTTCTGGTGACGCACTCTTCGAAGAATGCCGTTGAGAACCACTTCGACACCTCTTATGAACTCGAAGCGCTGCTTGAGCAGCGCGTTAAGCGCCAGCTTCTGGCAGAAGTTCAGTCTATCTGTCCTCCTGGCGTGACCATCATGAATGTGCGTCAGGCGCAGCCGCTGGGTCTGGGCCACTCAATCCTCTGCGCGCGCCCGGTGGTGGGTGATAACCCGTTCATCGTGGTTCTGCCGGACATCATTATTGATACCGCTTCCGCCGATCCGCTGCGTTACAACCTGGCGGCAATGGTTGCTCGCTTCAACGAGACGGGCCGCAGCCAGGTGCTGGCGAAACGTATGAAGGGCGATCTCTCTGAGTACTCGGTTATTCAGACTAAAGAGCCACTGGAGACAGAAGGGCAGGTGAGCCGGATTGTTGAGTTTATCGAAAAACCCGATCAGCCGCAGACCCTGGACTCTGACCTGATGGCAGTCGGCCGTTATGTGCTGAATGCGGATATCTGGGCCGAACTGGAAAAAACTAAGCCGGGCGCCTGGGATCGTATCCAGCTGACCGATGCGATTGCTGAGCTGGCGAAGAAGCAGTCGGTTGATGCGATGCTAATGACCGGCGATAGCTATGACTGCGGTAAGAAAATGGGGTATATGCAGGCGTTTGTGAACTATGGCCTGCGTAACCTGAAGGAAGGGGCGAAGTTCAGAAGCCGGATTGAGAAGTTGCTGGCTAACGACTGATACTTCTTCTGTGGTATAAAAGGGCTTAATGAGCGATAGTCACCATTTCGTTATGTAACAAAATAACGAAAATGATGTCTGTCGCTTTTTATTATTAACTATTTTGATAACATCTGTTATCTACTTTGCATCACCACTAATTTGTAACGATTTGTGCTTGTTTCTGCTGTCGATTAAGACGACAATTAAGATTAACTTGCCGTTGTCCATTGACAGAGTCGGTTCAGATTCAGACAACAGCAAATGGACAATACATTTTTTGCTCAGCGCGCTGGTAGCTGTTAAGCCAGGGGCGGTAGCATTCTTATTTCATTAATTCAATTTAGGGAATTTATAAAAGTGGCTGGCACTGATTTAATCTCAATTATCACTCCATCCTATAACTCTGAATTATTTATAGAGGAAACATACAACTCTATATGTAGTCAAACATATGATAATTGGGAATGGCTTGTTACTGACGACTGTTCATCCGATAGAACGTGGGAAATTCTTAAAAAAATTAGTTTGTCAAATCCTAAGGTAAAGATATTTCAGAACAAAGAAAACAGTGGTGCCGCAGTTTCTAGGAATAATTCTATCTCACATGCGTCAGGTGAATATTTAGCTTTCATCGATAGCGATGACAAATGGGAACCATGTAAATTAAATGACCAGTTGCATTTTATGAAAACCCATGACTGCAATTTTTGCTTCACTGCATATACGTTAATAACAGAACATGGTGAATTATTACATAAGAATATTGACGCCAGAAAAACATGTTTGTTTGTGAGCTATAAAGATTTGTTAGCTAAAAAAGTAACACTTGGCTGTTCTACTGTCATGTTAAAAAATGATGCGTTTGACAATATCAGAATGCCATTAATAAGAACGGGTCAGGATTATGCGCTATGGTTACATTTGCTAAAGAAATATAATGTCAATGCTGTTTTATATCCCAAAGTATTGACGTCATATAGAATAGTTGCTGGTTCAATATCAAGAAATAAATTAAAAAAAGCAATAAGACAATGGTCTATATATCGTAACCTAGAGAAAATTAATGTTGTTATGTCAATGTGGTATTTCGTAAATTATGCTTGGCGTGCAATTTCACGTTGAAGAGGATTAAGTGAATAAAGCTACATATACTGCTATTGCTAAGATTATATCGAGTAATCTTTCGGCCTCTGTTCTAACATTCCTTTCATTGATGTGGTTAAGTCGTGTTTATGATGTAAACGATTATGGATTGTTTACTAAATACTATTATATGTTGGGAATAATGTATGTTTTATTAGATTTAGGTCTACCAAATGCTTTGGTTATATCTTTGTCGAAACAGGGCCAATCATTTACCATCACTGATTTAGTCAAAAGATATCAATTCAATTTTGCTGTTGTGATATTTATTGTAATTGTTTTGGGGTTCTATTTTTTTTCACCACTCATAGCAATTTCTTTTATCATATGTAGTATTATAGGTATTATTTTAAAATTCAACTCTATTAAATTACAAATAGTGGATGATTGGGGAGGAAGTTCCCGAGTCGTTTTCTATCTCCCATTTTTGCGTAGCTTAGGAATTTTTGGTGTCTGCCTTGCGGTTTTATTTTTTAATGAAAAATATGAACCAAATTATATATATGCCGTAATGATTTTTTCTAGCATAATGGCGATGTACATGAGTTTTAACAAAACTAAGGGAATTAATTATTCAAAGTCTGGCATTTCTAAAAATCTAACCGGAATGGCATGGAAGTTGTATGCAGCAAATATTTTTGCAATTGTATGCATGCGAGCTGATGTTATCTTCATTTCGCATTTCTTTTCCGATGCCTTAGCAGGTGAGTATGCTAGGATTTCGATGATCTTTTTTGCTGCACCATTACTAGCCGGGGCAATTAATACAGTATTTATCCGTGGTCTATCTGCTAGTGAACTTGATATTAATTCTGTAAAAAATATTACGTTCAAATTATTTGGTGTTACCTGTCTCGGTTTATTAATCTTATTAGTCCTCGCATTTTTAACTAAAGATTTGATAGTAAAATATGTTTCCAATGAAGAAATTTATATTTTTATTATCTTAACTATAGCATACGCTGGAACACTCGTATTTGGTGTATGGGAAGCTTTTATCAATCACCGAGATCAGTCCTTTTTCTTAATTTTAAAAATCGCTCAATTATTGTTCTTTATTATTACCTTTGTCTTACTTTATAAGTACGTAGGTTTTATTATTGGTGCTATTGCTTTCCTGATGTCTAGAGTTGGTGGATGGGTGCTGCAATGGATTTATTGTAAGCGAAGAAAGCAAGCTTTTTCTTAACACCGAATAAATCGGAGTGCACAAAATTGTCAGTGATAAATTATTATCCCCAGAGCGAACAAAATAATAATAAAAATTTGAACTATTATTTAGTAGTCGTCTTGGTCGCTTTGCTCTCAGGTTTCTATGTGCAATACTTGGCTGATACGGCCTATGGCTTGTTTATTTCTTATTTAATGCTTACGGTTATAATTTTATCTTCTTTATTTAGTTTAGAGTTATCTGTTAAGCTCTTTGTATTATTATCATTAATCACACCACAGTTTTCGCGTACTTTCGTAGAACAAGTGGTAAGTAGTAATAACCAAGAAGTTGAACAATTCTTTAGCTTTCATTCAGTTCAATTTGCAGGCTTAGGACTATCAGTTATTGCTATAATTTTCATTGGTTTTATTTCGATATGTAAACTGCTTTATCAAAAAACGAAACTTGAAAGCAAGGACACCTTATCATTTTTTAAAGGGTTATACTTTATCTTTGCAGTATTGTTATTGGCAACAACAGTATCCTGTCTAATAGGAAGAACTCCAGATATACGGTACATAATTTCGGATTTCCGTATGTTTATTATTTGGGGAATAGGTGCGTTAGCGGCAATACTCATATGCAATAATGAAAATATAATTGATAAGATCTATAATATATTACTTTTTTCTATCTTAGTTATCGGGTTGAGAACGCTGTTCTTCTTCGCTAACGATTTTATAAGTGGAAGGCCAAATCTTGAATATGCCACTCAGGCATATATTGCTTATCCGTTGATGTTCGTATTTGCAATGACTATCCGCAGTCTCTTCAAACGATTATTAATGACTGGTGTTGCGTTACTGGCTGCGATTTCAATGAAACGCGAAGATATCGCCTTCGTTTTTCTATGCGTGATGGCCATTTTTTATCTTATTGTCTTTTTAAACGACCGAGGGCTTAGAAAAAATGCTCTATTAGCGCTCATGATGCTTGTAGTTATTACATCATTTGCCATATTCGCTTTAGCTATTTACTCCCCACAAAGTTTTGATTTCTTACTATATAAGTTCGATTTCTTCTCAAAACTAATTTCAGGTGATAAACAGTCTTCAGGATCTGTTTTAGTTCGATTATATGAATTGCAGAACATAGTTGGTTATAGCGTTGAACATATATATCCTATTTTTATAGGAATGGGTTTTGGTGGCTACTTCGATTTTTCACTAACCGGATATCCTATCATTCTTGGTGTATCAGATTATAGCATTAATGAACTTGCGACCAATAAATTCGTTAGACCTCATTCTTTTACTAACTTCCTGTTCTTGAAAGGGGGGTTAATATTTTTAACTTATTATTTAAGTATCATTATTAAGATGATGAGTCGTTCTTTTAGGCTTATGCGTAGAGTATTAAAAACAAAATCGATATATAGTAATGAATTTAGGATCTATTTGTTCTGTTTCCTATATTCAATATTTTGCGTAAATATGTTTTGGCAACCTGTACATAATTTTTTATTTTCATTTCTTCTCGTACTCTTATTAGTAAGAACTAAAACTCTCCTTAGGATATAATTAATGAAGATATTGATCGCTGATCCATTGTGTGAAAAAGGCCACTTAAACTTTAACTTGAATATAATAAAATGGTTTAATAACGATCAAAATATTAGCATTGATTTATACCTTTCTGAATCCATGTTAAAAGATATGTCCATGCAAGGTATCGCGTTTAAGGATTCTCTTCTTACAAAAGGGAATAAATATAAATATAAGCTAAACCAACTTAAAATAATCAATGCTATATATAAATATGCGATTGATCACAAATATGATAAATTAATCTTCCTATCATATGAGTTATTCTCTACAGCAGCTTTTTTAAATTTAAGGAAATTTAGGAATAACTTAGAAATTGTTTTATTTGAACATAATACTGTACCCAACTCTTTTGCTAAGGAGTTATTATATAGGGCTATTCCGACATATAAAATAACTCACGTTGGATTGATGCCATATATTAGCAAATATATAACTGAAAAATTTCATAAAAAAAGTATATACATACCACATCCTATACGATTAATTATTGCTAACACCAATGAAATAAAATCAAATGATGTAGGTAGGGTTACAAATGTATTCATGCCGTCATTTGTTGAAGAAAACTTGAAACATAAAATTTGTGCAAGTTTTGATACTTTGGGCAATAAATTTATTTTACGAACCAAAGGTAAGCTTTCAAAATTTAAAAATGTTTCTACTCAAGAGTTTTTTTATAATTATGATGAAAATATGTTAGATGCTGACGCTATTTTCATTCCTCAAAAGTTTGATTATCGGGTAAGCGGGGTACTCTTTGAGGCACTGCAAACAGATGCTAAAATATTTATGAGTAATTGTCTTTTCTCTAAAAGCCTTAAAGAAAAATTTGAATCCAAGATAGTCATAGTTGATGATTGGGAACATTATATTCGACATGAATTTATTAATGAAATAAACAATCGAAACGGAAAGGAAAGAATAAATCGAGAAGCATTCAATTCTGTTGGATTTAAGTTGCTACAGAAGGAATTATTATGTCAAAAATAGTCAAGAGCTTAATGTATATTTATGTGGGGCTATGGAATCACATTTTATGTTATTTCCCTTCCTATAAATTTAGATGGTTTATCTTAAGATTCCTTTATTGTGCGAATATTGCTCGCGGAGTAAATATACATATGGGGGTAAAGTTTTTTAGTCCGTGGAAATTAAAAGTTAAGGCAGGGACTAATATCCAGTGGGGTTCATTTCTTGACTGTCGTGGTGGCTTAGAAATAGGTTCTAATGTTGATATTACTTTAGGAGTAAAAGTTCTAACGCAGTATCACAATATCCATGATGAAAACTATTCCACCATATCGAAAGCCGTTATAATTAGTGATGATAGTATCGTGGGCTCTTTTTCTTTGTTGTTACCTGGATGCAAAATAGAAAAATTCGGTGTGCTGGGAGCTGGTTCAGTTTTAACTAAGACAGTATATGAAAACACATTATTTGCCGGTAATCCGGCTAAATTTATAAAGAACAGAGGTATTAACCAAATTGTTAACGTAAGTTATAAAAGGACCTTTCATTAAATGGGTAAAATTGCCATAATTGATCCTGCTTCATATGCTTTACCATATGATTATTTTTATGTAAAAAGCTTATCTTCTTTTTATAAAGTTGATTTTTATTGCTCCTCTACTAAATTCAACTATGACTATGTAGAGAAGCTTAGGTTGTTACCAAACGTCACCGTGCATGAATTTCAAGTTTCTGGTGTAAACAAATTTCGCGGATTGATTAATTATATAAAACTACTAATGAAAGTTGCTTTGTCATCACAAAAATATAAAGCTATTAATTTACAGTGGTCATTGGTAACATTTTTTGAAGTAATATTTTTTTTCTATGTAAGATCAAAGCTGATAGTCACATTTCATAACAGCGTTCCACATAATAAGCCTAGGAAAGCATATCGTAATATTAAGATTTTGGCACACATGGCTAATAAATTGTTATTTGTAAGTAATTACACAAGAAATGATTTTTTAGATTTATATGGTTTTGCAAAACAGAAATGTTTCGTATTAAATCATGGGGTTATGCCAATAAATAACGAGCATTTCCATTGCAAAATTTTTTCATCTCCCCCGAGACGTATTGTTTTTTGGGGGAATATAAAGGATTACAAAGGCGTTGATTTTCTATTAGATGCCCTACCTCTTTTCAAAAAGAAAGGGTTTAGTCTAGAAGTTTATGGTAAATTTGATGAGAATAAAAAAGCACTCGCACAAAAACTCTATCATAATGGAGTTAAGGTAATTGATGGATATTTAAATCTGGATGAGGTTGAAAAACTTTTGTCTTCTAATATTGCCCTCATTCTTCCTTACAAGGCTGCATCACAATCAGGAGTAATGTACACTGCGCTAAATTATAATACTATTATATTAGCTACCAATTGTGGTGATCCCTACGAGTTTCTCAAAGAATGTGATTTAAAAGAACTCTCATTTAAATATAATGATTTGATAAGCTTGGAAAAAAGTCTTGATTATTTATCTGTTAACCATGAAATTATTAAGGAAAGGATTGTATCGAGCAAGGAAAAATATAATTGGGCTTTTCCTGCTTCTGTTTTAAATAATATCTTTGGTTCAAGAATATGAGTGTTAATATGAATAATAAACCTAAAGTTGTTCCTGTGATCATAGCCGGTGGTGTAGGTAGTCGTCTATGGCCTATGTCACGAGAAGAGCACCCTAAACAGTTTTTGCCTCTTTTAAATGATACATTATCATTATTACAGCAAACTTTAATCAGAGTCAGTGGCGTTGGTTTCGAAAATCCTATTATTATCTGTAATGAAGAGCATCGTTTCTTAGTTGCACAACAACTGAAAGAAATGGATTTGCTAAATAATAATATCATCCTTGAACCATGTAGCAAGAATACGGCCCCAGCTATAACATTAGCAGCACTTTCTTTGAATGATGATGATTGCGTGATGCTCGTTCTTGCAGCGGATCATTATATCAAAGACGGCCAGTATTTTTCAAATCTAATTGAAAAAGCATTGCTTTCTGTTGACAATGAAACGTTAATAACTTTTGGCATTACTCCATCTCATCCTGAAACCGGATATGGTTATATAAAAAAAGGCGATGAAATATCTGATGGCTTTTTCGTCGTTAACGAATTTGTTGAGAAGCCTAACAAAGATAAAGCCATTGAGTATATTTCAGAAGGAATGTATTTGTGGAATAGCGGCATGTTTATGTTTAAACCAAGTGTCTATTTGAGTGAGATAAAACGATTTAGGCCCGATATACATGACGTGTGCGTTTTAGCCATTGCGGATGCTACAAGAGACATGGACTTTACAAGAATTAATAAAGATATTTTTGATTCTTGTCTCAGTGAGTCAGTCGATTATGCGGTTATGGAAAAAAGTTCCCATGTGAAGGTTCTCCAATTTGACTCGCAATGGAGCGATGTGGGCGCTTGGGGAGCATTGTGGGATATATCTCCTAAAGATTCTTCAAATAATTTCACATCAGGTGATGTTCACACAGTTGACTCTGTTAATTGTTACATAAAAAGTGATGGGATTTTTACATCGGCTATCGGTTTAAAAGATCTAATAATTGTAGCCACTAGAGACTCGGTTCTCGTATCACACCGCGATGATGTCCAGAAAGTAAAAGATACAGTTGAATATCTAAAGAGAAATAATCGATACGAATATAAACGCCACAATATTCGTTATTTACCGTGGGGGACAACGTTATGCTTAGTTGACTCCAGGAAATATAAAATTAATTTTGTCACGGTTGAATCAGGAAAAACGATTTCGTTACAAAAACACTATCATCGTAACGAACAATGGACAGTCTTATCAGGAACTGCTGTTGTAATAATTAATGGTGATGAAAAAATCATTACAGAAAATCAAACTGTCTACATTCCTATCGGAAGCGAGCATTCAATCCACAATCCAGGTGTGTTACCTGTTGAGTTTATCGAAACTCAAATCGGTGAGTACATTGATTCAACAGATGTTATTAGAATGTAAAGCAAGAGAAAATCATGAGTACACTAACCTGTTTTAAAGCCTACGATATTCGCGGCAAGCTGGGCGAAGAGCTGAACGAAGACATTGCGTGGCGCATCGGCCGCGCGTACGGCGAATACCTGAAACCACAAACTATCGTGCTGGGCGGCGACGTGCGTCTGACCAGCGAATCCCTGAAGCTGGCGCTGGCGAAAGGGCTACAGGACGCGGGCGTCGATGTGCTGGACATTGGCCTTTCCGGTACCGAAGAGATCTATTTTGCCACATTCCACCTGGGCGTGGACGGCGGTATCGAAGTGACGGCCAGCCATAACCCGATGGACTACAACGGCATGAAGCTGGTGCGCAAGGGCGCGCGTCCTATCAGCGGCGACACCGGCCTGCGCGACGTGCAACGTCTGGCCGAGGCCAACGACTTCCCGCCGGTGAACGAAGCGAAGCGCGGCAGCTATAAGCAGATCAACCTGCAAAAAGAGTACATCGACCACCTGCTGGGCTACATCAACGTGGCGAACCTCAAACCGCTGAAGCTGGTGATTAACTCCGGCAACGGCGCGGCAGGCCCGGTTGTAGACGCACTTGAAGCCCGCTTTAAGGCGCTGAACGTGCCGGTGACCTTCGTCAAAGTGCACAACACGCCAGACGGCAACTTCCCGAACGGTATTCCTAACCCGCTGCTGCCGGAGTGCCGCGACGACACCCGCAACGCGGTGATTGAGCACGGCGCCGATATGGGTATCGCCTTTGACGGCGACTTCGACCGCTGCTTCCTGTTCGACGAGAATGGGCAGTTTATCGAAGGCTACTACATCGTTGGCCTGCTGGCGGAAGCGTTCCTCGAGAAAAACCCGGGGGCGAAAATCATTCACGATCCGCGTCTTTCCTGGAACACCGTCGACGTGGTGAAGGCCGCGGGCGGCGAACCGGTGATGTCCAAAACCGGCCACGCGTTTATCAAAGAGCGTATGCGTGAGGAAGACGCCATCTACGGCGGCGAGATGAGCGCCCACCACTATTTCCGTGATTTTGCCTACTGCGACAGCGGGATGATCCCGTGGCTGCTGGTGACCGAGCTGCTGTGCCTGAAAGGGCAGAGCCTGGGCGAACTGGT
>NZ_QFRV01000145.1:0-2984 GCF_004136805.1 Enterobacter cloacae complex sp. GF14B | reverse complement strand
CTTCGGCGTTGTAAGGTTAAGCCTCACGGTTCATTAGTATCGGTTAGCTCAACGCATCGCTGCGCTTACACACCCGACCTATCAACGTCGTCGTCTTCAACGTTCCTTCAGGAGACTCAAGGTCTCAGGGAGAACTCATCTCGGGGCAAGTTTCGTGCTTAGATGCTTTCAGCACTTATCTCTTCCGCATTTAGCTACCGGGCAGTGCCATTGGCATGACAACCCGAACACCAGTGATGCGTCCACTCCGGTCCTCTCGTACTAGGAGCAGCCCCCCTCAATTCTCCAGCGCCCACGGCAGATAGGGACCGAACTGTCTCACGACGTTCTAAACCCAGCTCGCGTACCACTTTAAATGGCGAACAGCCATACCCTTGGGACCTACTTCAGCCCCAGGATGTGATGAGCCGACATCGAGGTGCCAAACACCGCCGTCGATATGAACTCTTGGGCGGTATCAGCCTGTTATCCCCGGAGTACCTTTTATCCGTTGAGCGATGGCCCTTCCATTCAGAACCACCGGATCACTATGACCTGCTTTCGCACCTGCTCGCGCCGTCACGCTCGCAGTCAAGCTGGCTTATGCCATTGCACTAACCTCCTGATGTCCGACCAGGATTAGCCAACCTTCGTGCTCCTCCGTTACTCTTTGGGAGGAGACCGCCCCAGTCAAACTACCCACCAGACACTGTCCGCAACCCGGATAACGGGTCTACGTTAGAACACCAGCCATTAAAGGGTGGTATTTCAAGGACGGCTCCACGCAGACTGGCGTCCACGCTTCAAAGCCTCCCACCTATCCTACACATCAAGGACCAGTGTTCAGTGTCAAGCTATAGTAAAGGTTCACGGGGTCTTTCCGTCTTGCCGCGGGTACACTGCATCTTCACAGCGAGTTCAATTTCACTGAGTCTCGGGTGGAGACAGCCTGGCCATCATTACGCCATTCGTGCAGGTCGGAACTTACCCGACAAGGAATTTCGCTACCTTAGGACCGTTATAGTTACGGCCGCCGTTTACCGGGGCTTCGATCAAGAGCTTCGCGTTGCCGCTAACCCCATCAATTAACCTTCCGGCACCGGGCAGGCGTCACACCGTATACGTCCACTTTCGTGTTTGCACAGTGCTGTGTTTTTAATAAACAGTTGCAGCCAGCTGGTATCTTCGACTGATTTCAGCTCCGTCCGCAGGGACTTCACCTACATATCAGCGTGCCTTCTCCCGAAGTTACGGCACCATTTTGCCTAGTTCCTTCACCCGAGTTCTCTCAAGCGCCTTGGTATTCTCTACCTGACCACCTGTGTCGGTTTGGGGTACGATTTCGTGTTACCTGATGCTTAGAGGCTTTTCCTGGAAGCAGGGCATTTATCACTTCAGCACCGTAGTGCCTCGTCATCACACCTCAGCGTTAATAAGGTACCGGATTTACCTGGAACCTCCGCCTACATGCTTAAACCGGGACAACCGTCGCCCGGCTGACATAGCCTTCTCCGTCCCCCCTTCGCAGTAACACCAAGTACAGGAATATTAACCTGTTTCCCATCGACTACGCCTTTCGGCCTCGCCTTAGGGGTCGACTCACCCTGCCCCGATTAACGTTGGACAGGAACCCTTGGTCTTCCGGCGAGCGGGCTTTTCACCCGCTTTATCGTTACTTATGTCAGCATTCGCACTTCTGATACCTCCAGCATGCCTCACAGCACACCTTCAACGGCTTACAGAACGCTCCCCTACCCAACAACGCATAAGCGTCGCTGCCGCAGCTTCGGTGCATGGTTTAGCCCCGTTACATCTTCCGCGCAGGCCGACTCGACCAGTGAGCTATTACGCTTTCTTTAAATGATGGCTGCTTCTAAGCCAACATCCTGGCTGTCTGTGCCTTCCCACATCGTTTCCCACTTAACCATGACTTTGGGACCTTAGCTGGCGGTCTGGGTTGTTTCCCTCTTCACGACGGACGTTAGCACCCGCCGTGTGTCTCCCGTGATAACATTCTTCGGTATTCGTAGTTTGCATCGGGTTGGTAAGCCGGGATGGCCCCCTAGCCGAAACAGTGCTCTACCCCCGAAGATGAGTTCACGAGGCGCTACCTAAATAGCTTTCGGGGAGAACCAGCTATCTCCCGGTTTGATTGGCCTTTCACCCCCAGCCACAGGTCATCCGCTAATTTTTCAACATTAGTCGGTTCGGTCCTCCAGTTAGTGTTACCCAACCTTCAACCTGCCCATGGCTAGATCACCGGGTTTCGGGTCTATACCCTGCAACTTAACGCCCAGTTAAGACTCGGTTTCCCTTCGGCTCCCCTATACGGTTAACCTTGCTACAGAATATAAGTCGCTGACCCATTATACAAAAGGTACGCAGTCACACCCGAAGGTGCTCCCACTGCTTGTACGTACACGGTTTCAGGTTCTTTTTCACTCCCCTCGCCGGGGTTCTTTTCGCCTTTCCCTCACGGTACTGGTTCACTATCGGTCAGTCAGGAGTATTTAGCCTTGGAGGATGGTCCCCCCATATTCAGACAGGATACCACGTGTCCCGCCCTACTCTTCGAGTTCACAACCTGTGCATTTTCGTGTACGGGACTATCACCCTGTACCGTCGGACTTTCCAGACCGTTCCACTAACACACAAGCTGATTCAGACTCCGGGCTGCTCCCCGTTCGCTCGCCGCTACTGGGGGAATCTCGGTTGATTTCTTTTCCTCGGGGTACTTAGATGTTTCAGTTCCCCCGGTTCGCCTCGTTAACCTATGTATTCAGTTAACGATAGTGTGTCGGAACACACTGGGTTTCCCCATTCGGACATCGCCGGGTCAAAGGTTCATATCACCTCGCCGGCGCTTTTCGCAGATTAGCACGTCCTTCATCGCCTCTGACTGCCAGGGCATCCACCGTGTACGCTTAGTCGCTTAACCTCACAACCCGAAGATGTTTCACTTCTGGTTGCGAAAATTTGAGAGACTCGAACACACATGAGCTGTG
>NZ_QFRV01000009.1:0-98868 GCF_004136805.1 Enterobacter cloacae complex sp. GF14B | reverse complement strand
CCCTGCTGAGCCGCCGGGTGGCTGCCGCGCCGCAGGGCGCCGTGGCGACTCAGGATCCATGAAATCTACACGTCGGGTGACGGCGACGCCTTACCCGACGTGCATGTTCCTTAAGAGCGATCACGCCTGCTCAAACAGTCGTTCGATAGATTGCGTGGGGAAGAACAGCGAACTGCTGTTTTCACCTGCCAACGGGATAAACCCCAGCTTTAGATAAAATCGTTTGGCCCGTTCGTTAAGCGCATCCACAAAAATTCCGTGGACGCCAACAGCCTGCGACGCCAGATAAACAACGCGCATAGCGTGTGTGACAAGCGTTGTTCCCCACTCGTTTCCCTGTAGTTCTTTATGGACAGCCAGACGCCCCAGCGTCACGCTGGGGACGTTGCTGTATGGGATGCGGCGCTGCTGAGTCTTTGAAGGAAGCATCGCTTTTTCAAAGCAACTTCCCGAGAGTGTGTAATAGCCCAGGACACGCGGATGGTCGCGTTCTTTAAGCAGGTAGCCGCGTAAAATACGCCCGCCGTGCTGACGTACCAGGTGCTCGGTAAGGAAGGCATTTAGCGAGGGTTCACCACAATCGAAATCGCCGAAATCGTAATCGGTTCCCTCTGATAACATTTCGATCGTGAGATTTGCCACGACGCTTCACTCCATGTTTCGAAGACGTTTCGCCGCTCGCTTCAGGCGTTCATTTGGCTCTGGCGGATTGTCGATGGCATCCATAACGGCATTCCATGAGGCTTCGTTTAATACGAGACGCCGATGCTGTTCGATGACTTCGGCAGCACGCTCTGACGCACTGTTCACCATAAACTGGGTGATCGTTTGGTTGGTCATCGCTGCCGCTTCTTCAATCATTGTTTTGTCTTCGTCCGACAGGCGAAGATCGATACGCTGTTTTTTGAGTGCTGGCATGGTTTCATTTATCGTGTACGGTTTTCATCCGTACACATCGTAGTTAAACCTGCCCTTTATTTCAATCAAAAGCTTATTCGGCCGTTAAATCGTTCACCGCATTCCGACGCTTTCTGAGCTTTAACTCACTCACCAGCACGCCGAGAACAATTAACGCCGCGCCCACCAGCGCCAGCAGCGGCAGACGCTCCCCGGCGAGTCGCCCGAAAATACCCGCCCACACCGGTTCACCGGTGTAAATGACCGTCGCCCGTGTCGGGGATACGCTGCGCTGCGCCCAGTTCATGGTAACCTGGATAATGGCGCTGAAAATACCCAGCCCCAGCGCCACGACGATAAGCCCGGTAGACATCGGCGGGACGGACTCCCCTGCCGGCACCATCGTCGCGAACGCCACCAGCGACGCGGTGGCAAGCTGCACCACCGTCACCCGCTTGACGTCCACTTTTCCTGCCCAGGCGCTAATCAGAATAATTTCTGCCGCAATGGCGACGGCCCCCACCAGAGTGATGATCTCCCCCGGCCCCAGCGCCAGCAGATTATTTTCCGGCCCGGCTAATAAAATAAGGCCGATGAACGCCAGCACGATGCCAATGCACGACATCAGGCCCGGCATTCTGCCGAGGCACAGCCACTGCAACAGCGGCACCAGCGGTACGTACATGGCGGTGATGAAGGCGGATTTACTGCTGGAGATAGACTGGAGCCCCCACGTTTGCAGGCTGTAACCCATGGCAATCGCCACGCCAATGGCGACACCCGCTTTAAGCTCTCTCAGGGTCAATCCGCGCAGGGTTTTCAGTGAAATAAGCGCCACGGCAACCGCCGCGGTTGCAAAACGCAGCCCTACAAAGAAAAACGGATCGCTCATCGTGACCGCGTACTGAACGGCAAGAAAGGTTCCGCCCCAGAACATGGTGATCAAAATCAGGATGGCTTCCTGAGGCTTAATGGAGAAGGTAAAACGGGAAACGGACATGGGACACCAGCACGAAGAATCAATCCTGTAGTGTGCGATGCCTTTGATGACAGTTCAATGTAGCAGACATAAAAAAACCGCCGGGAAACCCGGCGGCAGAGAGTTAACCCGGCGTACTACTTGTTGCTGCCGTGGCTATTTTTACCCCCTTTTTTACCAGCCTCTGATGCGCGCTGAGGGTCGTTTTTAAAGTTGCCCCCGCTAGACTGGCCACCTTTACGACCTGCTTCTGATGCTCTTTCACGGTCTTCAGCGAAATTACCTGAACCACCACGATGGTTTGCCATCTCTAACCTCCAGAGTGTGAAACATTAGACATCATATTGCATTCAGTAAAAGAGGATTCTTTCACCTCGCGACTCAAGGACAGTGCCTTTATCTGTGCCGCGTGAAACTAAGCTTAGTGTAATGCGGCTATCCGGCAAGCGAGAGGTAATATTCTGCAACATGATCTCAGCCTTTCGTATGAAATATTGAGGAAGTCATTCATAAGCCATTCTTATATTTTGAAAAATCCGCGCCGCGAAAGTTGTTTCATTTTGCTACAAAGCACGTAACGAAAAGATATTGTTATATATCAAATAAATGCCGTTCATTTTTGCAGTCTGGCCGTGATGTCATATCTTTAAAGTAACGCAGCGATCCGCTGTAAGAAAAACCAACGAGGAGTGATGCAAAATGGCAAAAGTTCTGGTGCTCTATTATTCCATGTATGGACACATTGAAACCATGGCTCACGCAGTAGCAGAAGGCGCAAACAGAGTAGACGGCGTTGAGGTCGTGGTTAAACGCGTACCGGAAACCATGCAGGCGGAAGCCTTCGCCAAAGCCGGGGGGAAAACACAAAACGCCCCGATCGCCACCCCGCAGGAGCTCGCGGACTATGATGCCATTATCTTCGGCACCCCGACCCGCTTCGGCAATATGTCCGGCCAGATGCGCACCTTCCTCGACCAGACGGGCGGGCTCTGGGCCTCCGGCGCGTTATACGGCAAGCTGGCCAGCGTGTTCAGCTCTACCGGCACGGGCGGCGGCCAGGAGCAGACGATCACCTCCACCTGGACTACTCTTGCCCATCATGGGATGGTCATTGTGCCGATTGGCTACGGCGCGCAGGAACTGTTCGATGTTTCCCAGGTTCGTGGCGGGACACCGTATGGTGCGACCACCATTGCCGGTGGGGATGGTTCACGTCAGCCAAGCAATGAAGAACTTTCAATCGCCCGCTATCAGGGTGAATACGTCGCGGGTCTTGCCAAAAAACTGAACGGCTAACCTAACAGGAGGACAAGTATGCCAACTCAAGAATCCAAAGCTCACCACGTGGGCGAATGGGCAAGTTTACGCAATACCTCTCCGGAGATTGCCGAAGCCATCTTTGAAGTCGCCAATTATGACGAAAAGCTGGCTGAACAGATTTGGGAAGAAGGCAACGATGAAGTGCTGGTTCGCGCCTTCAAAAAAACCGACAAAGACTCGCTGTTCTGGGGCGAGCAAACCATCGAACGTAAAAACGTCTGAACGTTCCCCCCGCCCACGCGGGGGGTTATTTTCTATTTCGCCGCGTTATCCATCACCGCATTGAATTTATCGACAGGACAGAAGCCGTTGCCATCCACCGGACAGCCCTTCAGCTCCAGCGTCACGCGCTGCGCAGGGGATTGCAGCGACAGTACGCTGGCGTTACGCAGCTGATCTGAACTCTGGTAAACATACTCAATTTTCATCAGCTCCTGGTTAGTGTTTTTATCATGCCAGCGCTGGAAGACAATTTTACCGCCAATCGGGGTTCTTTCCTGCTGGTCGTGCAGCTGATAAGGCCTGAAGTCCAGCGCGGTCAGCAGCGAGGCGATGTTAGAGTCGTGCCCTACCAGCAGGGTGATTTTTGGCGCTTTTGCCTGGTCGGTCACCAGCGCTTTATCAATGTACTTCACCAGCGGTTTAGCCACGTTCTGCGCCACCTCCGTCGACGTAAACAGCGAGTCCTGATAGCCGTTTTTCAGCTTCGACAGCACGCGCCACTGCTGATCGGTTTTGATTTCCCCCCAGGCCACCTGGTCTGTCGGGAAGCCTTCGTAATACTGTAGCGTGAACGCATCCACCAGCGAGTTACCCACCTTCAGCGGCCCGGAGACGCCCGGCTCTTTTTCATAATCGGCGCTGAAGGTATCTTTCGCCTCCGTCAGGGAGCAGACTTTTTTCTCCTTGCAGGACGGCGAGTCGCTGTAGTTTGTCAGCTGTTCCAGCAGTTTGTAGCTTTCATCCAGATGCATTTTCTGCCGTTCCGTCTCCATCGCTTTCAGCGCTTTCTCGCGAAACTCAGGGGAGTTATCGGTAATGACCGGATTGAAGGTGGGGTCCATGGTGCCCATTTTTTCCTGATGATGCACAGGAACATCGCACCCGGGGAACGCGCCGGTGATAAAGAACTGCGCGGTCGCCACGGTGCGCTGGAGGCTGTTGGCGTAGGCATAGACGGTATCCGCTGGCGGGCATTCACCCGTCTTCACCATTCCCTGCTCTGCCAGCCACTCGCGCATATAGTGACCCATATACACTTCCAGTACGCCACCTTTGGTGGTGAGCTGTCCACCCGGGACGTCCCACTCCGGCCACTGCTTCGGCGTGGACTGCTCCAGCACGCTGCCGTTATTGGCAAGCGGCGCGCGCAGGTTGTGGCGGCTCATGATGAGCACCTGTTCCAGCTGATAGCCATCCGGCGTGTCCTGTGCCTGCGCCCCAAACGTCACTGAAAGCGTTCCTGCCACGGCGACAGCGAGTAGTGCTTTTCTCATCCCTTTTTCCTCATGCGTTTTTATCGTTACGCTGAGTGTGACAGACTGGTGACCGTTTTTTCGGGAAGCATTTCTCAAACTGATGAATACGTTCAGATGCTGATGCCGGTGACGATGCCGACATACAGCGCCGCCCATGCGCAGGCTGACAGCAGGCTAACGACGTAAACCTTCATCGCGCTCATCCTGAGCATGCCGGCCGCCAGCGGCACGATATAACGCAGCACCGCCAGGAAACGCGACGTGAACAGCGCGACTACGCCGTTCTTTTGCAGCTGATGCTGTACCCGCAGAATCTTATCGGCATGTTTTGCGGTGAGGCGTGACACCAGCCGGGTATGCCCCATCAGCTGGCCGATATGGTAATTCAGCACCGAACCTGCCGTAGCGCCCATCACCACCGCCAGCCACGTCATTCCGGGATGCAGACTCGACTGGCTGACGGCGATCCCCGCCATCAGCATGACCGATGCGGGCGGCAGCACCGAGGAGACCAGCACCGTCGATTTACTCAACGCCATAACAACGAGCAGCGCGAACAGATGCGTCGGATAATGCGCAAAATGATCCAGCAGCGTGTCCAGCCATGCCATTTTACTCTCTCCGGTAACAAATGAATTCTCCATTTAAAAAGAAAACAGTTAAATAAAACCTCAACATGCGTTTAATACTATTCATTTAAACCGTTCTTCAACATTATTAAAATTCCTCAGCAGCAGTTTTAAATAAGCGTATTATCCCTCTCGTTTTACAACGATCTCGTTATGGCGAGGCTCCTGTACAAATAAACGTTATCGCTCTGGTGGGTTCGAGAGAACCGGCACAGGGTAAAACAGGCACTGTCGAATCAAGGCTTTGTCAGTATAACTTCCCTAGCGGGATACGGTGTACAGTGCTGAACCCAGGACGTGGGGATCTCCTTTCCGACATGCCCTGTCTTGCTCGCCCCTGAGAGATTTTATTATTCAAAGGGAATTTACTATGTCTTACGCTATTCATAACCAAAACCTGGCTTTTAACGACAGCGCCATCGCGCAATATATGAATACCGATTTTATCGTTATTGATATTTCATTATGCGTGGCTCTGGCACGCGAGCAGTTCTTTGAAAAATTAAAAGATGATGATATTCCGTCGCATATTTTTATCGAAGATAACGGTCGCCTCGCGGGTTTGATCGCCGTACGCAAATTGTTGCAGGCCACCGACACCGTGCAGCCCGTTAAGGGGTTGATGATATCGGATTTTATTCAGCTCAAACCGGAAGATGAGCGGGCGGATGTCGCCGGGGTGCTGGCGCACGCGGGTGCGGATGTAGTTCCGGTGGTGACCCACGGCAAGCTGGTGGGCTGCCTTACCGAGCGTGAAATCGCCCATCTGCTGGAAGATGACGTTACTGAAGATGCCCAGCTTCAGGGGGCGACGCTGCCGCTGGAGAAGCCCTATCTGGAAACCAGCGCCTTTAGCCTGTGGAAGAAACGCTCCGTCTGGCTGCTGCTGCTGTTTGTCGCGGAAGCGTATACCAGCTCGGTGATCCAGCATTTTGAAGAGGCGCTGGAATCCGCCATTGCGCTGGCGTTCTTTATTCCGCTGCTGATTGGCACCGGCGGAAACAGCGGGACGCAGATCACCTCGACGCTGGTGCGCGCCATGGCGCTGGGTGAAGTCCACCTTCGCGATGTGGGTCGCGTGCTGCGCAAAGAGATGAGCACCTCGTTAATGATTGCCGCCACGCTGGGTCTGGCGGGTTGCGTTCGCGCCTGGATGATGGGCATTGGGATGGAAATCACGCTCATCGTCAGCCTGACGCTGGTCTGCATTACGCTGTGGAGCGCTATCGTCTCGTCGGTGATCCCGATGGTACTGAAACGCTGCAAAATCGACCCAGCGGTGGTCTCCGCACCGTTTATCGCCACGCTAATCGACGGCACCGGGCTGATTATCTACTTCAAAATTGCGCAGTATACGCTGGGGCTGGAATAACGAAAAAACCCTGCGATATTGCTATCGCAGGGTTTTCGAATTTGGCGGAAGCGTAGAGATTCGAACTCTAGAACCCTTTCGGGTCGCCGGTTTTCAAGACCGGTGCCTTCAACCGCTCGGCCACGCTTCCAAAGTGAGGCGCACTATAAACATCTCTGAGCATGATGTAAAGCACGAAATTGCATAACGTTACACGTCTTTCGTCGTCCCCTTCCGTCCCGCTGATTTCTTCGTCATCGACTGGTTAAAATGTAAACATTTATTTTTACATTCATAACGTTTATTAGATTCGCGGGTGGTCATTTAGACTCTTTTTCGCACAACACCCATTAACCGTGGATCACTGCGATAAGAGATTAGCCATGACTTTATTTAACGACGATTATGAATTTTTTATTTATCAGTGATAACTATTACCTTTGCCATGGTGTATCAAGCTCCCTGACATCAACCCATTTGATTCGCGATGACGCGGATATTCACGATCTTGATGGGGTCGATCAGGCGATGGATTTTATCATTGCGATTGAACAGGATAAGTTACGCAATAAAACCATTCGGCAGGTCAAAAAAGTTAAGCGTGATTACATTGTCCTGATGCATGAGATAGAAGCCAACCGCGCAGTGAGAATCGATAATATTATCTATTCGTCGATGCATTTTACTGCTCACCCTTTTCAGCAGCTGATGCGTTTTTATCGGGCGCTCAGGACACACTCCTTTACGCGACGCGAGTATGACGTGCTGAAGCTGTTTCATTTGGAAAACCATGAGATCGCGAAAAAGCTGCAACTGTCACAAAAAACGACCAGCACCTACCGCGTGAGGATCATCGAGAAATTAAATATGCGCTCAAAAAACATTCTGGCAATGACCCGTGTAAAATCGGCGATCGTCGATTAAAAGCT
This sequence comes from Enterobacter cloacae complex sp. GF14B, assembly GCF_004136805.1. Classification (NCBI taxonomy): domain Bacteria; kingdom Pseudomonadati; phylum Pseudomonadota; class Gammaproteobacteria; order Enterobacterales; family Enterobacteriaceae; genus Enterobacter; species Enterobacter cloacae complex sp. GF14B. The sequence goes on along the minus strand of NZ_QFRV01000009.1, from coordinate 91,285 downwards.
GTAACATTTTGCCTTGCCACGGAAAAACCGGGCCGTCACGTTTCGCCCTGAGGGGGTTTGGCTGGCGCGGTATACCAGTTCTCTTTGGCAACCATCACGCTGCCCTCTGGCTGCATAACAAAATTCGGGGACATGATCTGCACGTTAAATTCGTTAAACACATCCTGTATCTGGCTATGCAGTTCATTGCGGGCAACCGCGAGGGACTGATCGGGCAGCAGGCGGACCTGCAATTCGTAAGCGATATACCAGTCCATTAACCCTAACTGGCGCACCAGCGGCGGCTCGGAAAGGTCAATCCCTTTTGCCCGTTTCGCGGCCAGCTCCAGCATGGCATGCACCTGACGCCATGGGGTGTCATAACCGATAGTGACGCTGACCGTCAGATTGAGGCTGCCATCGGGCTGTAGCGCGCTCAGGTTGGTGATCTTACCGCTCACCACCACCGCGTTGGGCACGGTAACGACATAATTTTCCCGGGTAATAATTTTGGTCGCCAGCATGCCAATTTCACTGACCTTACCTTCGTTATCCGCCACCCGAATGACATCGCCTTTACGCAGTGCGCGGGAGTAAATCAGGACCAGACCGCTCATGGCATGGTTCATCACCCCTGCCGAACCCAGCGTTAACATCAGTCCAAAGAAGACGCTAATACCTTTAAACGCCAGCGAGTTTGCACCGGGAAGAAACGGCCAGGCGGCGGAGAGAGCAAATAGCCAGACGGCAACGGAAATGAGCTTACGGGTAGCCCCCACGGTTTCCGGATGTACGCCGGGAAGTTGCAGACGACCAGCCTCCACCTGATTCAGCACCATCTTAAGAAGCTTCAGAATAAAAGCGGTAATGAGGAAAATGATCAGAACAATCGTCAGCCCCGGCAAGGCCGAGACAATCGCCAGGGCGATTTGCTGCACCACGCGAAGCGTCCAGTCTCCCAGCGACGTGCCCCACACCCGCGTCCACGGAAACAGACTGAATGCCCAGCTCAGCCAGACGTAAAAGCCAATCAAACCCAGCAGGAACATCAGCAAGGCGTAAAGCCGAATCTCAATGGCGCCAATGTACCGCCGCCAGCTTTGCGGCACCCGGCTGCGATTCTCCACAATACGCAGACGGTAGACGCGTCGAAACCAGCGCCAGGATCGCCACGCGCCGTAGCAGAGCAGCAACAGCGCCAGCAGGCCAGCGGCTGTTTTTACCGTCGACAGCGCCAGCCAGCCGGAATCGTATTGATCGCGCAGCGCCATTCTCTGCGCTTCCATGCGCGCCAGCACGCGCTGTGCGGCCTGATCGAGGGTAAGATCGTCCCCTTCGTCCAAATCCCCTTCCGTCAGCAGCATCACGGGCTTACCGTTCATCACTATCAGCCGTCCCTGCTGGTTATAGCGGGTCACGGGGACGATGCTGAGCGGCTCACGCACATCCGCCTCGGTAAAATTGCGCAGGGTGTTGCGGATGCGTAAAACGCGCTCTTCCGGCGTGGTCAGGCCAAATTTCGCCTGTAGCATGACGATGGGCTGATGGAAGATATAGACCGTTCGGGCGCGCTCCTGCTCCGTAGGCGCCTGGCGGGGCTCTGCGGCATACGATGAGAAGGCGCTCAGGGCGGCAAAACAGAACGCAAACGCGAGCAGGATCTTTTTCATCCTCACTCCCCCAGGTCAGAAATCTTGTTATTTTTCAGGCAACCCGCGAATGCCAGGTGGGTATGTTGAGAATAGTCCAGCCTTTCGTTTCTGCAACAAGCGACGGTGAGCGTGTTGCTCTCAATCGCAATATATGTATTATGTTATAACATAACAATTTCGGATTGCGTTCTATGTTACTTAAAAAAGGGTTATTTCTGGCTTCACTGCTCTTCATGGCACCTGCCGCTTTCGCCGCAACCACCTGGCCCCTCACGATTGAAAATTGCGGCGTAAAGCAGACCTTTACGCAGGCTCCTCAGCGCGTCGTGACCGTGGGTCAGCATGAAACAGAATTACTGCTCGCACTGGGGCTGGAGAAAACGATCGCCGCGACGTCAGTCTGGTTCGGCACGCTGCCACCCACGCTGGAGGATGCCGGGAAAAACCTCCCCCGGCTTGCGGATAATTCCCCCTCCTTTGAGGCCGTGGTAGGGCAGAAACCTGAACTCGTTCTCGCGCAGTATCACTGGCACATTGGTCCGCAGGGAGAAGTGGGAACCCGTGAACAGTTTGCGTCGCTGGGGATTAATACGTGGATCTCCCCTGCCGACTGCACGGATAAAACGGTAACGGAAACCTCAAACGCAGACGGAGCACGTAGCGCGCCGTTTTCACTGGCGGAAATTACACGGGAAGTGACAGATCTGGCGACGATTTTTGATGTTTCCGCGCGAGGTGAGCAGCTCAATCGTGCGCTGGCGGAGCGTATTAAAAAGGCCCAGGCGCGCGCCTCCGCGAAACAACTTAGCGTCGTATTCTGGTTCTCCAGCAGCCGTCTGAATGGCGATCCCTGGGTGGCGGGGAATTACGGCGCGCCTGGCTGGATCAGCCGCACGCTGGGGTTGAAGAACATTATTGACTCTCACGACGAATGGCCCGCTGTAACGTGGGAACATATTGCCCGATCGCAGCCGGACGTGATTGTTATCGCCGGGATGTCCCGCAGGCTCTATCCTGCCGATGAGGTTGAGGTAAAAAAAGCGTTCTTGCGCAGTGACCCGGTGACAAAGAACATGCCTGCGGTCAGGAACAACCACATCATCGTGGTGCCAGCGATGTCGTTAAACCCTTCATTGCGTAACGTCGATGCGGTTGAGCTTATCAGCGATCGGCTGGCTTCTTTCCAGGATGAACAATGAGTCATTTCGCTTTTGACCGCCGCCAGCAGGGTTTACTGGCAGCAGGTGCCATGGCGCTGCCGCTGATGCTGGTCTTTGCCGCCAGTATCGGGGATATGCCGGTGTCGTATGCCAGTACCGGGAAAGCGATCCTCAACGGACTGGGTTTGACCTCTTATGCGTTGCCGCAAACGGAGGAAGGTATCGTCTGGCAATATCGCATGAGCCGGGCAGTAATGGCCGCGTGCAACGGCGGCGGCCTGGCGATGTGCGGGCTGGTGTTACAGTCGATCCTGCGTAACCCTCTGGCTGAGCCTTATCTGCTGGGGATTTCCGCGGGCGCCTCGCTGGGGGCCGTCTGCGTGATGCTTCTCGGCATGGGGGGAAGCGTGATTGGCGTGAGCAGCGGTGCGTTTGTCGGCTCATGCGCCGCCTTTGCGCTCATCATGGTGATAACAAACGGGATGAGTGAAAGCCCGTCGCGCATTTTGCTGGCTGGCATTGCGGGCACCCAGCTCTTCAACGCCATGACCGCGTACGTCGTCAGCACGTCCGCCAATGCCGAGCAGTCCCGTAGCGTCATGTTCTGGCTGCTGGGAAGTCTGAGCGGCGTGCGCTGGCCTGACGCGCTGCTGGCGCTGGCCGTTACGCTGGCGGGTTTACTGGTGGTATTGCTCTTTTCACGGGCGCTGGACACCTTCACCTTCGGGGATGAGGTCTCCACCACGCTGGGGATCCCGGTTACCGCCGTGCGTATTGTCTTATTGCTGACCTGTGCCATTGTTACCGCAACGCTGGTGAGCGCCACCGGCGCAGTGGGGTTTGTCGGGCTGGTCATTCCCCATGTGACGCGCATGCTATGCGGGCCGGGCCATCGTCGCTCGATCCCGCTGACGTTTCTTATCGGCGCCCACTTTATGATCCTCGCCGATATCGTCTCACGCACGCTGATTGTGCACCAGGTTCTGCCCATCGGGGTAGTGACTGCGCTGGTGGGCGCCCCCGTCTTTGTGGCGTTGCTTTATCAAAACCGAAAGGAGCATCCATGAATATTACTGTGGCCGGGTTAACCGTAACCCGACAAGCGCAGACGGTGCTTAAGGATATCGATCTCGACCTGCCATCCGGGCAGATTATCGGCCTGTTAGGGCCAAACGGCTCGGGCAAGTCGACGCTGCTGCGCTGTCTCGCCGGGCTGTTTCCACGACTCAGCGAACGCGTGGCGCTTAATGGCACAACGCTCGGCATGATGCCGCTGAAAAAACGCGCGCAGCACATGGCGTTTGTCCCGCAACATGCTGAGGTCGACGGAGAACTGACCGTTGAGGACATTGTCAGACTGGGGCGTACGCCCTACCGGAAAACATTCCAGAAAACCTCGCGCGACGATGAGGCTGCGGTTGAGCAGGCGATTGGCCTGATGCAGTTATGCCGCTTACGCCAGCGGCGATGGCACTCTTTGTCTGGCGGAGAGCGCCAGCGAAGCCAGATAGCCCGCGCGCTGGCCCAGCAGCCGCAGGTGCTGTTGCTCGATGAACCGACAAACCACCTGGACATTCAGCACCAGCTGGAGCTGATGCGGCTCGTTTCACAGCTGCCGCTTACGGTGGTGGTTGCACTGCACGATCTCAATCTTGCAGCCAATTATTGCCAGCGTCTGATCCTCCTGAAGGCCGGGCAGATCGCCGCCACGGGCGCGCCCGAAGCGGTTCTGACGCCGGTAAACATCGAGGACACCTGGTGCGTAAAAGCTCAGGTCTGCAAGGCCGACGCCGGGATCACGATAAGCTACAACATGGTGGCATGACGGAAGACTGGCGCAAAAGCAAAAACCCCTGCGATATTGCTATCGCAGGGGTTTCGAATTTGGCGGAAGCGTAGAGATTCGAACTCTAGAACCCTTTCGGGTCGCCGGTTTTCAAGACCGGTGCCTTCAACCGCTCGGCCACGCTTCCTAAGTGAGGCGAACTATAAACACCTCACCGCGCGCTGTAAAGAGTGCGCGCATTCGTTCGCTTTAAAAATAGCCAAAATGCGTTTAATCGGTTGAATAGACGACAGATTGGCCGTTTTGACAGCATAATATCCACCGCGGATCGTTAGTGCTTTTTGATGTACATATCTTTGGTGTAGTAGTACCCGAGCTTGTCTGGCGTGAAGCCCCCTACCCACGGTTTCACCAGGTGCGTGCGCACGTAATGATAGACCGGGATCGCCGGTACATCCCGTCCCAGCAGATCTTCTGCCTGCTGGTAGAATTTACCGCGCTCCTCCGCCGTTTTCGATTTCGCCGCGTTCACCAGTGCCCGATCGTAGTCCGGATTGCTGTACTGAGTGGTGTTTTGGCTGTCCCCGGTACGGAAGTTGTTCAGGAAGGTTGCCGCATCGTCGTAATCGGCAATCCAGGCGTAGCGTACCGCGTCAAAGTTATGGGTGTGCATGGTATCAAGCATGGTTTTCCACTCCTGATTTTGCAGCTTCGCCTCCACGCCGAGGTTCTTCTTCCACATTGAGCTGGCGGCAATGGCAATACGCTGGTGCGATTCCGAGGTGTTATAGAGGAGATTAAAGCTGAGCGGATGGCTGTCGTTAAATCCGGCTTCGGCCAGCAGCTTTTTCGCCTCGGCAATGCGTTTATCTATCGGCCAGCTGGCGTAATCCGGGTTCTGGAGCTTGACGCCGCCAATATCCGGCTGGCTGATGAGCCATGCCGGGCGCTGACCCTGCCCTAATACTTTGGCGATAATGTCTTTATCCAGCGCCAGGTTCAGCGCCTTGCGCACGCGGGCGTCGTTGAACGGCGGCCGGGTGGTGTTGAATTCGTAATAATAGGTGGCAAGCTGCGGCGATACATCCAGCTCGCTCCCCAGCGTTTTCTTCAGCTGAGCAAACTGGTTGATGGGCACCGTGTAGACAATGTCGATTTCGCCCGCTTTGTAGCGGTTAACGTCAGCAGCTTCAGAGGAAATGGGCAGATAGGTCACCTTGTTAATGACGGTATGTTCGTTATCCCAATATTTTGGGTTACGCACCGCCACAATGCGTTCGTTAACCACCCACTGTGACAGTTTATAGGCCCCGCTGCTGACGAAGTGCTCCGGTTTGGTCCACTTATCACCGAAACGGCCTACCAGGACTTTATCAATTGGCACCAGAGACGGGTGAGCCAGCATCGCCAGGAAAGCGGCGTTAGGTTGCGTGAGCGTCACTTCCAGCGTGGTGTCATTGATGGCTTTCACCCCCAGCGACTCGGGCGCTTTTTTGCCTTCTGCGATATCAGTGCCGTTGACGATACGCATACTACCGGGATAGCTGGCATACGGAGAGGCGGTTTTCGGGTCGACCAGCCGCTGCCAGCTCCAGACAATATCTTCCGCGGTGATGGGGGTTCCATCGCTCCAGGTAATGCCCGGGCGCAGATGGAACGTCCAGACGGTGTTGTCTTTATTTTCCCATTTCTCCGCCAGGCGCGGCTGGGTTTCACCTGCCGGAGAGACGCTGACCAGCCCGTCGAATAAATCGCTGATAATATTAAATTCGACATCGCTTTCGACTTTATGCGGGTCGAGCGAGGCGGGCTCAGTGCCGTTGTTCCTGACCAGTTCCTGCTTATCTGCCAGCTGGGTTCCTGCCGGCACGTTAGCCGCCCAGGTTGCCGTGCTGGCGCACAGGACCCCTGCGGTTAACAAAGAGAGCGTAAAGCGCGTGCGTGTTTGTGGTTTCATTTCCTTCGCCTTATTGTCTGTTTTTATGACGATCCGGAAATAACTCTTAGCGGCCTTAGGGAAATAACGCAATATTTTTCAGTGACCTATAAGAGGTTGATCTGAATACGCCCTACAAACCGCACTTCATTCTGAGTACAAAGGCTTTGCCAGAATAAAAAACCAGCATAATCCCTAAGGGGCTGAGTAAAGATGGGTAAAACCACTTTGCGTCTGCCGCGCCGTTTCCTATTCTTTGCGCTAATTACATCTGTCATAAGAGAGTGACTCATGGATCGTATAATTACTTCTTCACGCGACCGCACATCGCTACTCAGCACCCATAAGGTGCTGCGCAATACCTATTTCATGCTCAGCCTGACGCTGGCGTTTTCGGCGATCACCGCAACGGCCAGCACCGTACTGATGCTGCCTTCTCCAGGCCTGATCCTGACGCTGGTGGGTATGTACGGTCTGATGTTCCTGACCTACAAAACCGCGGATAAACCGGTGGGGATTCTCTCCGCGTTCGCCTTTACCGGCTTCCTGGGCTACATTCTGGGGCCAATCCTGAATGCCTATCTGTCTGCCGGAATGGGCGACGTGATTGGTATGGCGCTGGGCGGTACCGCGCTGGTGTTCTTCTGCTGCTCGGCCTACGTGCTGACCACCCGTAAGGACATGTCCTTCCTTGGCGGTATGCTGATGGCTGGTATCGTGATTGTACTGGTCGGTATGCTGGCGAACATCTTCCTGCAATTGCCTGCGCTGCATCTGGCAATCAGCGCGGTGTTTATCCTGATTTCATCCGGCGCAATCCTGTATGAAACCAGCAACATCATTCACGGCGGTGAGACGAACTATATCCGCGCCACCGTGAGCCTGTATGTGTCGCTGTACAACATTTTTGTCAGCCTGCTGAGCATCCTGGGCTTCGCCAGCCGCGATTAACTCACCGTGCTGTGAACAGGGCCCCGCTTATGCGGGGCTTTGTTTTTTTGGTAGACTGAGGCGGTTTTTGACTAACGCGTGAATGAATATGTTGAGTTTTGAAGGCAAAGAGATCGAAACCGATAACGACGGTTATCTGAAAGAGAGCAGCCAGTGGAGCGAAGCGCTGGCGGAGAAAATTGCGGAAAACGAAGGAATTACCCTCTCCCCGGAACACTGGGAAGTGGTGCGCTTCGTGCGAGAATTTTACCTTGAATTCAACACGTCGCCAGCTATCCGCATGCTGGTCAAAGCCATGGCGAATAAATTTGGCGAAGAGAAAGGCAACAGCCGTTATCTGTATCGCCTGTTTCCGAAAGGCCCGGCTAAACAGGCGACAAAAATCGCCGGCCTGCCAAAGCCGGTAAAATGCATTTAATAGCGAATACTGAAGTCAGCGTATTCCCGGCCGGGTTGATGCGGTTCCGTTAGCACCTTATCAACCCGCGCACTGCACGGTCCGCCCGCTTTCAGCCACGCCACCAGCTTCTCTACCCGATCCGCCTCACCGCAGGCCACAACCTCCACGCTGCCATCATCCATGTTACGCGCATACCCCGTCAGCCCGAGCTGAAGGGCTTCGCGCTGGGTGCTGTAGCGGAATCCGACGCCCTGTACAAGGCCATGGACCCAGGCAATGGTGCAAACATTTGACATCATCCTTCTCCTTATCCGACTGGCGCGTTGCATTTCCTCACTGAAGTCGGGAAAATGGCGGCCATTTCATTGGAATCGACAGAATAGCAAATTATGAGTGTACGTTTAGTGTTAGCCAAAGGGCGCGAGAAGTCATTACTGCGCCGTCATCCCTGGGTCTTTTCCGGCGCGGTTGCCCGCATGGAAGGTAAAGCCAGCCTCGGTGAAACCATCGATATTGTTGACCATCAGGGGAAATGGTTAGCACGCGGCGCATACTCGCCTGCATCTCAGATCCGCGCGCGCGTCTGGACGTTCGATAAAGAAGAAGCCATCGATATCGACTTCTTTGTCCGTCGTCTGCAACAGGCGCAGCAGTGGCGTGAGTGGCTGGCAAAGCGTGACGGGCTGGACAGCTATCGTCTGATTGCCGGAGAGTCCGACGGGCTGCCGGGCGTGACCATTGACCGCTTCGGCAATTTCCTGGTGTTGCAGCTGCTGAGCGCCGGGGCGGAATACCAGCGTGCCGCGCTGATTAGCGCCCTGCAAACCCTGTTCCCGGAATGTGCCATTTACGACCGCAGCGACGTGGCGGTACGTAAAAAAGAGGGCATGGAGCTGACGCAAGGCCCGGTCACCGGCGAACTGCCGCCTGCCCTGCTGCCTATTGAAGAGCATGGCATGAAGCTGCTGGTGGATATCCAGGGCGGCCATAAGACCGGTTATTACCTCGACCAGCGTGACAGCCGTCTGGCAACGCGCCAGTACGTTGCCGATAGGCGCGTGCTGAACTGCTTCTCTTATACCGGCGGCTTTGCGGTCTCTGCCCTGATGGGCGGCTGTGCCCAGGTTGTGAGCGTCGACACCTCACAGGAAGCGCTGGACGTGGCGAAACAGAACGTTGAGCTGAACAAGCTGGATCTGAGCAAAGCGGAGTTTGTGCGCGACGACGTGTTCAAACTGCTGCGTAAATACCGCGACCAGGGCGAGAAATTTGACGTTATCGTGATGGACCCACCTAAGTTTGTAGAAAATAAAAGCCAGCTGATGGGCGCTTGCCGTGGCTATAAAGACATTAACATGCTGGCGATCCAGCTGCTGAACCCGGGCGGCGTACTGCTGACGTTCTCCTGCTCTGGCCTGATGACGACAGATTTATTCCAAAAAATCATCGCCGATGCCGCAATAGATGCGGGTCGTGATGTACAATTTATAGAGCAGTTCCGTCAGGCCGCCGATCACCCGGTGATCGCTACCTACCCGGAAGGGCTGTATCTGAAAGGGTTTGCCTGTCGCGTCATGTAACTTGAAAAGAGAAATATTGCCCGCACATAGTGTGTATGTAATGTTTCCCGGGAGGTGACTATGATTGCCAGCAAATTCGGTATCGGCCAGCAGGTCCGCCACACCTTGCTCGGATATTTGGGTGTGGTCGTGGATATCGACCCGGAGTATTCCCTTGATGAACCGTCAGCAGACGATCTGGCCGTTGACGCAGAGCTTCGCGCCGCGCCCTGGTATCATGTGGTTATGGAGGGCGACGATGGTCAGCCTGTCCATACCTATCTTGCCGAAGCGCAGCTGAGTGGTGAACTACAGGATGAGCATCCGGAACAACCCACTATGGACGAGCTTGCTCAGACCATCCGCAAACAGTTACAGGCACCAAGACTGCGTAACTAAAGGTGTAAAAAAGCCCGTCAAACGGGCTTTTTTTATTTTGCCAGCCCCAGACGGGGAATATCGATTGCCGGACAGCGATCCATCACCACTTTCAGCCCGGCATCGCGTGCCAGCACGGCCGCCTGCTCATTAATCACGCCCAGTTGCATCCACAGCGTTTTCGCGCCAATGGCGATCGCTTCCTGCGCCACGCCCCAGGCCGCTTCTGAATTACGAAAAACGTCCACCATATCCACCTTTTCCGGCACGTCCGCGAGCGTCGCATAACCCTGCTGACCCAGCAGCGTTTTCCCCGCCACCTTCGGCGAGACCGGGATCACGTGATATCCCTGGTCCAGAAGGTATTTCATGACCCGATAGCTTGGGCGATCCGGTTTATCGCTCGCGCCGACCAGCGCGATAGTGCGCGTGGTCGTCAGAATCTCGACAATGTCGTTCTCTTTCATGCTGTTCCTCCTGGTTTTTTTCAAAGTGTACGTCAAAGCGAACATCTCAACCACGCATCCCATACAGAAGTATGAGGGCAAAACGGCAGAATATGTCTATATGTTAGTAAACGTGTTTATCGAAAAATTTTGATACATTCTTACCGGGTAGTTTGTCTACAGGAGTCTGCTATGAAAACCGGCATTGCCTGGGCTGTGGTTGCGTTAATCATGCCGGTTTGTGTTTTCGCAACTATTCTCAGACTCACAACCGACATTGACCTGCTGGTGCTGGACGGGAAAAAAGTCTCCAGCTCCCTGCTGCGGGGCGCAGACAGCATCGAGCTGGATAACGGCCCGCACCAGGTGGTTTTTCGGGTGGAAAAGACCATTCGCCTCGCCGACAACGAACAGCAGGTGTACATTTCGCCTCCGCTGGTGGTCAGCTTTAATACCCAGCGTATCAGCCAGGTCAATTTTCGTCTCCCGCGCCTTGAGACAGAAAAGGAGTCACTGGCATTTGATGCCTCGCCGCGCATTGAACTGGTGGACGGGGATTCCATGCCCATCCCGGTAAAGCTGGATATTCTGGCGCTGACAAAAAGGCCAAAGGGAACTGACTATGAAGCGGACACCGAGACCTACAACAGGGCCAGCAGGCGCGCCTCGCTGCCCCAGTTCGCCACCATGATGGCGGATGACAGTACCCTGCTTTCGGGCGTATCGGAGCTGGATGTACTCCCCCCTCAGTCGCAGACCCTTACTGAGCAACGTCTCAAGTTCTGGTTCCAGAATGCCGATCCGGACACGCGCGCCCGTTTTCTGCAATGGGCGAAACAGCAACCTTCGTCGTAAGCCACATTTTTTTGTCCTTTCTCTTGCAGCATCAGTCAGTTCCCGTCATCGTGTAGCGAGGTAACCTCACGGATAAGATTATGGAACTGACAACACGCACACTTCCGGCGCGCAAGCACATTGCTCTGGTTGCGCACGATCACTGTAAACAAATGCTGCTTAACTGGGTTCGTCGCCATCAGCCTCTTTTACAGCATCATGCCCTTTCTGCTACGGGAACAACCGGCAACCTGATCCACCGCGAAACTGGTCTGGAAGTGAATGCCATGCTGAGCGGCCCGATGGGGGGTGACCAGCAGGTAGGCGCTCAGATTTCAGAAGGTAAAATTGACGTTCTGATTTTCTTCTGGGATCCGCTGAACGCGGTTCCGCATGATCCGGACGTTAAAGCGCTGCTGCGTCTGGCTACGGTGTGGAACATTCCGGTAGCCACCAATCTTTCAACGGCAGATTTCATCATTGAATCGCCGCAGTTTAACGATCCGGTGGAGATTTTGATCCCGGATTATCAGCGTTATCTTGCGGAGAGACTGAAGTAGTTTTTTGCCCGGTGGCGCTGCGCTTACCGGGCCTACAGAATTTGCCCGGCGCGTTACGGCTTTCTCGTCACCGGCACGTCAATACTCTTCAAAATATCGACAAACACCGACGGCTCCTCTTTGTTGAACAAGAGCCACACGCGATGGCGCGCGCGGGTTATCGCCACGTACAGTAAGCGCCGCTCCTCTGCATCCGGAAAATCTTCCGGAACAGGTAATAACGCCTCTTCCATCACGGATTCCCGCGCCGGCGCCGGGAAACCGTCGCTCCCCTCTTTTAGCCCCACCACAATCACGTAGTCGGCCTGCTGCCCTTTACTGGCATGAATGGTCATGAAATCGAGCTGTAGTTTTGGCCAGCGCGTCGCCGCTTTTTCCAGCGCCGTCGGCTTGAGGTGGTGGTAACGCGCCAGCACCAGAATTCGTTCATCCGGTTTCGCATAGCCGCTCAGTTTATCCAGCAGCGGTTCCAGCTGATCGTCCGCCAGCAGCGTGACGGCCTTTTTATCCCCAGACCTCAGGCTGTTAAGCGGTTTCGACAGCTGATGCGGGTTCTGCTGAATAAAACGGTTGGCTATTTCGCCAATCCGCGCGTTGAAGCGGTAGGTGGTGTCCAGATCGCTGCGATCGCCTTCCCCAAAATAGTGGTGGAAGGCCGTCGTGAGAGAAAGTTGCGCCCCGCTGAAACGGTAGATAGCCTGCCAGTCATCGCCCACGGCAAACAGCGACGTGTGTTTATTCTGCGCCCGCAGCGCCGAAAGCAGCGCAGCGCGCTGCGGCGAGATGTCCTGAAACTCATCCACCAGAATGTGTTTCCACGGGCTGACGAAGCGCCCTTTCTCCAGAATGATAATGGCCTGATGGATCAGCCCCGAAAAATCGACCGCGTTTTCGTCTTTCAGCGCGGTTTTCCACGCTTTCAGCATCGGCGCCATCAGCTTAACCCGCTTAGAAAACACGGCGCGGATCGACTCCGGTGCGCTTTCTATCATCTCCGCCTGAGAGCCGCCGTGCATGCGCATCAGGCTTACCCACCGGTCTAGACGAGAGCCCAGCCGGCGCGCCAGCTTTTCATCCTGCCAGAAGCTGCCCTCCGGCACCTCCCAGTTGAGTTCCTCTTCAAGCCACTGACGCCAGCCTTTCGCCTGCGCCTTTTTTTCACTGCACTGCTGACGCCATGCCTTGATAAACAGCGTCTGGCGAGCCTGAGCGTCGTTCTCCAGCTTGCTGACAACAGGGACTTTTTTGCTGCCCTGTTGAATGATGTGTAAAGCGAGGGAGTGGAACGTGCGCGCCGAGATATCCTGGGTATGCAAACGCGCCTGAATGCGCTCATCCATCTCCTGCGCCGCCTTGCGACCAAAGGCCAGCAGCAAAATCTGGTCGGCAACCGCCTCGCCCGTTGTCAGAAGCCAGCCCGCGCGTGCCACCAGCACCGACGTTTTGCCGCTCCCGGCGCCTGCCAGCACTAAAAGAGACTGCTCGCCATTCACCACGGCGCGCGCCTGGGCAGGATTGAGGGGTGATGATTCCACCGTACTGAAAAAATCGGCATATTGCGTAAGCATCGCCTCAGTCCAGGCCTGGTTATGCGCCAGACGGCTTTTCTCGATATCGTTCAGCCAGGCCTGACACTTCCGCCACGCGTCGCGGCAGTTATCAAATTCCTCAAGCCGCGCCACCGGTAAAGGCAATGCCGTCAGCGCCTGGGCAATTTTTTGCTGAAGCCCGGCGGTTTGCTGGCGCGTCAGCCACTTCTGCTGCGTATTGCTTAGCGCGATATCGTCCAGCACCTGTTGCAGCACCTGTGCGGCTATCACGCTCATCTCCTGGCTCCACTGTTGCCAGCGCGTATTCAGATGGTAGTGGAAGCGTTGGGTTTCCGCCCACTCGGTCCCGTGAAGCCGCACCACTTTGTCTGACGGCAAGACGAACTCCAGCTCCCCCCATACCAGCCCTCGTTTACAATGAATGGCCAGTAGCTGATTAAACGGAATAAGATATTCGTGGCGTTCCCCGGAGACTTTCACTCCCGCATTGAGAAGGACAACCTTGTCGTAAGGGTGCTGCGCCAGGCGTTTGCCCATTGAAGTTGCTTTCAGTTCCATATCCTGCCGGATCCACGAGGTCATAATTTGTCAGACAGTTTAACTGCCAGTTTTAAGGTGCTCCAGCCCAAAAAAACGTTACAATCACCGGGCGTTAATCATATCGAAGGAAATGAGGGTTTATGCGTACCGTTCTGAATGTGTTGAATTTTGTCCTTGGCGGTTTTGCCACCACCCTTTCCTGGCTTTTTGCCACCCTGGTGAGCATTGTGCTCATCTTCACCCTTCCGCTGACGCGCTCCTGCTGGGAAATCACCAAACTGTCCCTCGTTCCTTATGGAAATGAAGCCGTGCACGTGGATGAGCTGGAGCCGGAAAGAAAAAATGCCCTGATGAATACCGGCGGCACGCTGCTGAATATTTTATGGCTGATCTTCTTTGGCTGGTGGCTGTGTCTGATGCATATTTTCGCCGGCATCGCCCAGTGCATTACGATTATTGGCATTCCGGTTGGCATCGCTAATTTCAAAATTGCCACCATCGCCCTGTGGCCGGTAGGACGCCGAGTTGTCCCGGTCGAAGTCGCGCAAGCCGCGCGTGAAGCCAATGCCCGTCGTCGTTTTCAGTAATAAGGACTGGCCGCTCTCATGCTAAGCCCCCTGCTTCGTCGCTATACATGGAACAGTAACTGGCTGTATAACGTCAGGATTTTTATCGCCCTCTGCGGCACCGTCGCTCTGCCGTGGTGGCTGAATGATGTGAAGCTCACCATCCCCCTCACGCTTGGGGTGGTGGCCGGTGCGCTGGCGGATCTCGACGACCGCCTGGCCGGTCGTTTGCGTAATCTGGTCATCACGCTGGTCTGCTTCTTTATTGCTTCCGCCTCCGTTGAGCTGCTTTTCCCGTGGCCCTGGCTGTTTGCCTTAGGGCTGACGGTGTCCACCAGCGGCTTCATTTTGCTCGGCGGCCTCGGGCAACGCTACGCCACTATCGCGTTTGGCGCCCTGCTGATTGCCATTTACACCATGCTGGGCGTCTCTCTTTACGAGCAGTGGTATCAGCAACCGGTCCTGCTGCTGTTGGGTGCTATCTGGTATAACCTGCTGACCTTAACCGGGCATCTTATTTTTCCGGTTCGTGCCTTACAGGACAACATTGCCCGCAGTTACGAACAGCTGGCCCACTATCTGGAGCTGAAATCCCGGCTGTTTGATCCGGATATTGAAGAGGACAGTCAGGCGCCCCTGTACGATCTGGCGCTGGCAAATGGCCAGCTGGTCGCCACGCTGAATCAGACCAAAGCGTCTCTGCTCACCCGTCTGCGCGGCGATCGCGGTCAGCGCGGTACACGGCGCACACTGCACTACTATTTTGTCGCCCAGGATATTCACGAGCGCGCCAGCTCCTCGCATGTGCAGTACGCTGACCTGCGCGAGAAATTCCGCTATAGCGACGTGATGTTCCGTTTCCAGCGCCTGCTGTCGATGCAGTCTCAGGCCTGCCAGCAACTTGCGCGCTCAATACTGCTGCGCACGCCCTATCAGCACGATCCGCGCTTTGAACGCGCATTCAGCCACCTGGATGCGGCGCTCGATCGCGTTCAGGCCAGTGGGACATCACCGGAACAGTTCAAAGCCCTGGGATTCCTGCTCAACAACCTGAGAGCCATTGATGCTCAGCTCGCCACCATTGAGTCTGAACAGGCGATGGCGATGCCGGGCAATGACGCTGACAACCAGCTTGCCGACGACAGTCTCAACGGTTTCAGCGATATGTGGCTGCGCCTGAGCCGTCATTTTACGCCGGAATCCGCCCTCTTTCGCCATGCGGTAAGGATGTCGCTGGTACTGTGCGTCGGCTACGCGTTTATCCAGATAACAGGATTGCACCACGGCTACTGGATCCTGTTGACCAGCCTATTTGTCTGCCAGCCGAACTATAACGCTACCCGCCATCGGCTCGCGCTGCGTATTGTCGGGACATTAGTCGGGGTCGCCATCGGGCTGCCGGTGCTCTACTTTGTGCCATCCGTAGAAGGGCAACTGATCCTGATTGTGATTACCGGTGTACTGTTCTTCGCTTTCCGCAATGTGCAGTATGCCCACGCCACGATGTTCATCACGCTGCTGGTGCTGCTCTGCTTCAATCTGCTGGGTGAAGGCTTTGAGGTGGCCCTCCCCCGTGTGATTGACACGCTAATCGGCTGCGCCATCGCCTGGGCGGCGGTGAGTTTTATCTGGCCTGACTGGCGTTTCCGAAATTTACCGCGCGTGTCCGACAGAGCAATGAACGCCAACTGCCGCTACCTGGATGCTATTCTTGAGCAATACCATCAGGGTCGCGATAACCGTCTGGCCTATCGGATTGCCCGTCGCGATGCGCATAACACTGACGCAGAGCTGGCTTCCGTTGTCTCGAATATGTCAACTGAGCCGCGCGCTACGGCAGAAATCCGTGAGACAGCCTTCCGCCTGCTGTGTCTGAACCACACGTTCACCAGCTATATCTCTACCCTTGGCGCCCACCGAGAGAAACTGACGAATCCGGACATCCTGGCGCTGCTGGACGACGCCGTTTGCTACGTTGATGATGCGCTTCATCATCAACCTGCGGATGAGCCACGGGTTCACCAGGCACTGGATGAACTGGTGCAACGTATCGCACACCTTGATCCAGGCACCGACAACAAAGCTCCACTGGTCCTTCAGCAAATTGGCCTGCTTATCGCTTTGCTGCCGGAAATTTGTCGGCTGCGACAGCAGATCGCTACCTGGCGGAATGATGGCCCTGCGACTCAGGCAGCGCATTAAACCACTCCGTAAGCTCCCGGCGAATATCCGCCGGGAGTGCCGCTTCATGTAACCCTTCAATCGCGCCTTCAAGCGCGAACAATACCCGGATACTCAGCGCTTTATTCTTCGAGCGCATTTTCAGCCAGCTCGTCTTCGCCCCCAACTGTCGTAGCGTCTCTTCATTGGTAATGCCCGCCTCCATAAGCAGGACCTCAATCTGAAAGGTCAGGTTCGGCAGATCTTTAAGCCGGTTACGCTGATGGCGCTGGTAGCGCTCTTTCCTGGCGGCATCGAGCGCAAACGAGGAGAGCTGAAGCAGTTTTTCCCTGTTTTGCCACAGACCTTCGTCCACACGGTAGTAATTAAGCAGCACTGGGCGTCCTCGTTTCATC
This sequence comes from Enterobacter cloacae complex sp. GF14B, assembly GCF_004136805.1. Classification (NCBI taxonomy): domain Bacteria; kingdom Pseudomonadati; phylum Pseudomonadota; class Gammaproteobacteria; order Enterobacterales; family Enterobacteriaceae; genus Enterobacter; species Enterobacter cloacae complex sp. GF14B. Next base: position 74,412 of record NZ_QFRV01000009.1, on the reverse strand, counting down.
AGGGTCAGAAAAGAGGAAGCGTTTTTTACACAGTATTTTGCACTTTGCTCACAGGCGCGAAGGTACAGCTCGCCGTCAGACACCATCGCGAACACCGCTTCATCCACGGCCAGGGTATAACCGCCAAACAGGGCGCGATGATGAATTTCGCCCAGCGGAGAGAGGTATTCTTGAGATTGATAAATCCGCTCATAAGATATCTTTTTCATGATAATTCCATTAAAAATCATACAGTAACCACGATATTTCTTACTAACGGATCCGTTAGCAGGAAAATAGGCAACTTATTGCCGTTGGGCAAGATGATTTTTTCATGTTCACCAGGAATGGATGAAATTTGCGAGTCGCTTTCCGAAAATGAGGTTGATCTTTATGCATACAGGGGTTACTGTATATCCATACAGTAACTACAGGGCTGGAATGATTATGTACACTTCAGGCTATGCAAATCACTTAACACCTTCTACTTCTGCCGCAGGCAATGCTGCGCAGAATTCTATCGGGCGTGAATCGACAGGGCTTATCAGTGAAGTGGTTTACCGTGAAGACCAGCCGCTGTTGACACAACTCTTACTCCTGCCGCTTTTGCAGCAGCTCGGGCAACAGTCTCGCTGGCAGCTCTGGCTGACGCCACAGCAAAAATTAAGTCGCGAATGGGTTCAGTCGGCTGGGCTGCCGTTAGCGAAGGTGATGCAGATTAATCAACTCTCCCCTTGCGATACGGTCGAGTCGATGGTCCGGGCATTACGTACCGGGAACTATAGCGTCGTGATTGGGTGGTTGCATGAGGATCTGTCGCAAGAGGAACATTTGCGTCTGACTGAAGCGGCTGAAGAAGGTAACGCGATGGGTTTCATCATGCGGCCAGTTCGTGGAGATTCCTATCGCAGAGGACAACATCCCGGGCTAAAAATTCACTCAAATGTGTACCATTGAGTGATTTTAAGAGTTTTCCTGGAATTTTTTTCGACCGCAGTATGCAAAAAAAGTTCAACGCGCCAAAACTGCGGCAAGTCTTGTCTGACGCGGTTCTCGTTAATTTTACTGCACAAAATTCGTTCAAAAATTGTTAAATATTAGGTATACGGAACTTTTTTTTTCATATGCCTGACGGACTTCACACTTGTAAGTTTTCAGCTACGTTGTAGACTTTACATCGCCAGGGGTGCTCGGCCTAAGCCGAAGATATCGGTAGGTTTATATTTGACCACGCCCCCCGGTGAAGGATTTAACCGTGATTCCTCCGATGGAGATATTCATGGCAAATTTTGGATGATAACGAGGCGCAAAAAATGAAAAAGACAGCTATCGCGATTGCAGTGGCACTGGCTGGCTTCGCTACCGTAGCGCAGGCCGCTCCGAAAGATAATACCTGGTATGCAGGTGGTAAACTGGGCTGGTCTCAGTTCCATGACACCGGTTGGTACAACAGCAGCCTGAACAACGATGGCCCTACTCACGAGAGCCAGCTGGGTGCAGGTGCGTTCGGTGGCTATCAGGTTAACCCGTATGTTGGCTTTGAAATGGGTTACGACTGGTTAGGTCGTATGCCTTACAAAGGCGACAACGTAAATGGCGCTTTCAAAGCTCAAGGCGTACAGCTGACCGCTAAACTGGGTTACCCAGTAACTGACGATCTGGACGTGTACACCCGTCTGGGCGGCATGGTATGGCGTGCAGACTCCAGCAACAGCATCGCTGGTGACGACCACGACACGGGTGTTTCCCCAGTATTCGCTGGTGGCGTTGAGTGGGCAATGACCCGTGACATCGCTACCCGTCTGGAATACCAGTGGGTTAACAACATCGGTGACGGTGCTACCGTTGGCGTTCGTCCAGACAACGGCATGCTGAGCGTTGGTGTTTCTTACCGTTTCGGTCAGCAGGAAGATGCGCCAGTCGTAGCTCCAGCTCCGGCTCCAGCGCCAGAAGTACAGACCAAGCACTTCACTCTGAAGTCTGACGTTCTGTTCAACTTCAACAAAGCTACCCTGAAACCAGAAGGTCAGCAGGCACTGGATCAGCTGTACACCCAGCTGAGCAACCTGGATCCTAAAGACGGTTCTGTAGTGGTTCTGGGCTTCACCGACCGTATCGGTTCTGACGCTTACAACCAGGGTCTGTCTGAGAAACGTGCTCAGTCTGTAGTTGATTACCTGGTATCTAAAGGTATCCCAGCTAACAAGATCTCCCCACGTGGTATGGGCGAATCTAACCCAGTTACCGGTTCTACCTGTGACAACGTGAAACCACGCGCTGCATTGATCGACTGCCTGGCACCAGATCGTCGCGTAGAGATCGAAGTTAAAGGTATCAAAGACGTTGTAACTCAGCCTGCGGCATAAGTTATCGTCTTATAAAAAAACCCCGCCATGCGGGGTTTTTTATTATCTGAAGAAAAGCAAAACGCTTATTTTTTACCTAACAGTGCCTGTAGATCGTTCTTCAGCGTCGACATCTGGCTGGCATACTTCTCTTTGTGCTCGGCATCTTCAATCAGCTGCACCACCGTTTCCGACAGGGTTTTCCCGCGCCGTTGCGCAAGCCCGGCCAGACGCTGCCAGACCATAAACTCCAGGTCGATGGATTTCTTACGGGTGTGCTGATGCTCGGCATTGAAATGCCGTTTACGACGAGCACGGATAGTTTGCTTCATCCGGTTTAACAGGGCCGGATTAATGTGTTTCTCAATCCAGCCGTTGACCAGTACCGGTTCGTTTTCGAGGGTCAGCAACATATCCACAGCTTCTTGCGCCGCGCTGGCTTCGATGTAGCAGGTGATCAGCTCCCCTTCACGGTGCTTTTTGACCAGGTACTTCCATTTCCAGCCGCTTTCGAGGTTTTCCAGTTGTTGATATTTCATTGCGATCTCAGTGTTACCGTGTAACTCTGTTCAGAATATCAGTTTTTTGGCAATCTGCTGAAAAGAAATCATATCCTGTGAAACGCCGCAGGCGATCCGCATGACGAAAACCCGAATCCTGATTGGGCAGAGTGCGCCGCTTACGGTATACTCCACGGTTTTACTTCTGACTAAAAAACATCAACTTTGACCATTACGAAACTTGCATGGCGTGACCTGGTTCCGGATACCGAGAGCTATCAGGAGCTGTTTGCACAGCCAGACCTCACAAAAGAACACGAATTCATACTTAGCGATACACAACCGCGTTTGCATTACGCGCTGGAGCAGATGTCATCCCCATGGGCTACATCTCCTTTCATGCTGCTCAAAGCCCCGGAAGAAGCCGAGTATCTGACGCTTCTCGGTGATGCCATGCGCCAGTTGCAGCCAAAAACGAATGCCGTTTTTGGTGGCCAGTATCATATTGCCGGACGTGACGTGACGTACGAACCTGCCACGCAGGCAGACGGACAGTTCGCTGCAAAAGGCGAGGTGATCACCGCCAACTGGGTGGAAGCAGAACAGCTGTTCGGCTGCCTTCGTCAGTTCAATGGCGATGTGTCACTGCAACCGGGGCTGGTACACCGCGCGAATGGCGGCGTGTTGCTCATCTCCCTTCGCACCCTGCTTGCGCAGCCTCTGCTGTGGATGCGCCTGAAAACGGTGGTGACACAGCAACGTTTTGACTGGGTAGGCTACGACGATTCGCGTCCGCTGCCTGTATCCATTCCGTCTATGCCGCTGTCGCTGACCGTCGTGCTGACGGGCGACCGTGAATCTCTGGCTGATTTCCAGGAAATGGAGCCAGAACTCGCGGAGCAGGCTGTCTATAGCGAATTTGAAGACAATATTCAGATCGCCGATGCCGATGACATGGCGCAGTGGTGTCAGTGGGTTATGGCCGTGGCGGAACGTTTCGCACTGCCCTCGCCTGCCGAGGATGCGTGGCCGGGCTTAATCCGCGAGGCCGTACGCTACACTGGCGATCAGGAAACCCTGCCGCTCTGCCCGCTCTGGATCGGTAAACAGCTGCGTGAAGTGGGGGTTATCAGCGGCAACGGTACGTTCAACGGTGAGCAACTGAGCCAGATGCTGGCCCAGCGTGAATGGCGTGAAGGTTATCTTGCTGACCGTATGCAGGATGAAATTCTGCTGGAACAGATTCTGGTGGAGACCGAAGGCGAACGTATCGGGCAAATCAACGCCTTGTCCGTCATCGAGTTCCCCGGACACCCGCGCGCCTTTGGTGAGCCTTCCCGTATCAGCTGTGTCGTACACATTGGTGACGGCGAATTTACCGATATCGAACGCAAGGCCGAACTGGGCGGAAACATTCATGCCAAAGGCATGATGATCATGCAGGCATTCCTGATGTCTGAACTTCAGCTCGAGCAGCAGATCCCCTTCTCTGCCTCGTTGACCTTTGAACAGTCCTACAGCGAAGTCGACGGCGACAGCGCCTCGATGGCGGAGCTGTGCGCCGTGATCAGCGCGCTTGCAGACGTGCCGATTAACCAGAATATTGCGATTACCGGGTCCGTGGATCAGTTTGGCCGTGCCCAACCGGTGGGTGGACTGAATGAGAAAATCGAAGGCTTCTTCGCTATCTGCCAGCAGCGCGGTTTAAACGGCAAACAGGGCGTGATTATTCCGGCGCCAAACGCTCGCCATTTGAGCCTGAGCCAGGCGATTCTGGATGCGGTAGAGCAGGAACAATTCACCGTCTGGGCCATCGAAGGGGTTGAGGATGCACTACCCTTACTGACAAACCTGGTCTGGGACGGCGAAGGCCAGACAACCCTGATGCAGACCATTCAGGAACGTATAGCTCAGGCGACACAGCAGGATGCTCGTCATCGTTATCCGTGGCCGTTACGCTGGTTAAGTTGGTTTAGTGCGAACTGATCGGACTTGTTCAGCGTACACGTGTTAGCTATCCTGCGTCCTTCACTAAAATAAGGCTTACTGAGAACATGGTAGATAAACGCGAATCCTATACTAAAGAAGACCTTCTTGCCTCTGGTCGCGGTGAACTGTTTGGCGCGAAAGGCCCGCAGTTACCAGCCCCAAATATGCTGATGATGGACCGTGTCGTGAAAATGACCGAAACCGGCGGCAACTTTGATAAGGGTTACGTAGAAGCAGAACTCGATATCAACCCGGACCTGTGGTTCTTCGGTTGCCACTTTATTGGCGATCCGGTAATGCCTGGCTGCCTGGGCCTCGATGCCATGTGGCAGCTGGTTGGCTTCTATCTGGGCTGGCTTGGCGGTGAAGGCAAAGGCCGTGCGTTGGGCGTAGGCGAAGTGAAATTCACCGGTCAGGTTCTGCCTACCGCGAAGAAAGTCACCTACCGTATCCATTTCAAACGCATCGTTAACCGCCGCCTGATTATGGGCCTGGCGGACGGTGAAGTGCTGGTAGATGGTCGCCTGATCTATACCGCGAACGACCTGAAAGTGGGTCTGTTCCAGGATACCTCCGCTTTCTGATAACGGCTTTTAGCCCCATCCAGAAAGGCGAAACCTCCGCATTGCGGAGGTTTCTTTTTAAAGAGACGGTATCAAGCAAGTACTGCCCTGTCTCCGATGGCTTCTCGCCAGCCCCCTAGCCATTGGGACCTTTGATTCAGGGCCTGATAGGGACACATTTCTTTTGAACGTCCGGCGATGCCAGCCTGATAACCACGTTGATGAGCCCTTTCCAGGCGATCTCGTTTCTGTCTCTTCATGCCTCGTTTCCCTCATTCTTTTGTCTGGTGGAAAGAAAACAGTGGTTGCAATATGTGCAAGCACAGTTAACGAATACCCCGAATCGACGTCAGCGTCAACGTTCAAAATTCATACGGGTGTCATATTTGTGAGCTACATGGAAGATCGTTTGTACAAAAAATGTGACGCGGGACAAGTAACAACCTGAACGCAAAACGAAAAAAAAGCCGCAATCAGCAAGAAGCTGAGTGCGGCTTTCGTCGATGAATTTTACTTATGGCAGGCGGGAAATCTCTCTTGCGATAGCAGCCGACTCCTGTGCCCATCCCTGCGCAAGTACTTTCACCATTTCGTCATAGCCATCTTTCTGCTGCTTGAGTTCAAGATGAAAAGGACGCTTAATCAGCTGACCCTGGTGATTCAGCAGCCACTCCCCGCTGATAACAACGGCACCATCATAGCGGCCATGGAATCCCGTCACGTTAACATTCAGAGTGTCCTGATCGCTTCCCAGAGGCTGCGAGGCAACGACCCAACCGGGGAGCTGGCTGCTCAGATTCGCCACCAGCGTATTGCGTAGCTGCTGATCCAGCGGGCTGGCCCACAGGTTATTGTTGGCGATTACGTACTGCACATCGCTGGTCTGGTAGACCACCCCGTTGCCCGCCAGGTAATCTGGCACGGCAACCTGTTCAACCCACAGCAGACGGCTGCCCTGCGAGGTGCTGCTCTGCGCACCGGACTGGGCGCTTAACGGCAGCTGGTAGTAGCTTTTGTTATCGCTTCCAGAGCTACAGGCCGTTAATACCAGTGCGCCTGCGATGATTAGCCATTTTTTCATTGTTTCGCCCTCTTAGGCTCAGGATCCTTTTTGTCTTTCGCTTCAAACACCAGTGCGTTGCTCTTTTCATTGAGCGTTTTCAGAACGGGCTGTAGCTCGCGTAAAACCTGATCAAGACGTTGCATATCCGCCACCATCTTGTTGTAGGCCGCTGAGCCCGGCTGGAAGCCCTGCATACTACGATTCAGTTCGCGCAACGTTTTCTGCATATCCTGCGGCAGCTGCTGCATGGACTGGTTGGCCGTGATCTTGTTGATATTATCCAGGGTGGTTTGCAGACGTTGCATCGTCGCCTGGCTCTGATGCAGTGATCCCGTCGCAGCTTCAAGCATTGGATTCAGCGGCAGATTGTTGATCTTATCCAGCGTTTCCATTAGGCGCTGTTGGATCTGCGCCAGGCCACTGCTGACCGTAGGAATGATTTTGTAGCCACCAAATTCACGGATACCCGTCATTGGTGGCGCTTTTGGATAGAAGTCCATATCGACATACAACGCCCCTGTGACCAGGTTGCCGGTTTTCAGCGAGCCGCGCAGCCCGCGATTCAGCAGGTCGCTGATATGCTCCCCAATATCCTGGTCCTCGCCTATCTGGTTAATCAAACGCTCAGGCTCAATGCGGATCAGCACCGGAATACGATAATCATCATCAAGCATCTGCTTCAGTCCCGGAACAAAGTAAGGCACTTGTCCCACTGTCCCCAGACGAATACCGCGGAACTCAACTGGCGCCCCTGGCTGCAAGCCGCGTACAGAGTCCTTAAAGAACATCAGGTAGTCGATGTGATCGGTATAGAGCGCATCCTGAATGCTTTTTTGATCGTCAAACAGTCTGAAGGCGGTTTTCTCCGCCACCGGTTGTCCCAGATCTATACCTTCCGGCACGTCAAAACTGACGCCCCCACCAAACAGCGTGGTGAGTGAACCCATCTCAACGCGCATCCCCGCAGAGGTGAGATCTACCGCGATCCCGCTGTCTTTCCAGAAGCGAACGTTGCTGGTCACCAGGCGGTCATTAGGCGCGTTGATAAATAGCTGATAGCTGATGGTCCGTTTTTGCGGATCGAAGGTGCTTGTTTCAACCGAACCGACGCGATACCCACGGAACAGCACCGGATCGCCCGGCGAGAGCTGGCCCGCTTTTTTACTGTCCAGAATAACGCGGATCCCTTTTGCATCCGGTGGCGCAAGCGGCGGTGAATCCAGCAGCTGATAGTTTGCTGGCTGGGCGCCTTTGTTGCCGGGCTGGAGTTCAATATAAGCCCCGGACAATAGCGTCCCTAAGCCGCTGATCCCTTCTCTACCAACCTGCGGTTTCACTACCCAAAAAACAGAATCTTCATGGAGCAGTTTTTCCATGCCAGCATTCAGGCGGGCCTTGATTTCAACATGGGTTAAATCATCCGTCAGGGTCGCGCTTTCCACGACACCCACATCCACGCTGCGGCTCTTGATGGTGGTTTTTCCGCCCTCAATCCCCTCTGCATTGGTGGTAATTAGCGTGACTTCCGGTCCCTGATGGCTGTAATGATAAAACAGGATCCATGCACCGATCAGCGCGGTCACGATGGGGAAAATCCACACCGGCGACCAGTTTCTGACCTTCTGCACTTTAGCCTCTCCACTCTTATTTTCCATGCTCTTACTCTTCCTCATGGCTTGAATCGGGCTCACGATCCCACGATAAACGAGGGTCGAAGGTCATGGCCGCAAACATGGTCATAATGACGACCAACGCAAACATCAGCGCTCCCATAGCGGGATAAATACTCATCAGCCCCCCCATACGCACCAGCGCTGAGAGAACCGCAATCACGAACACGTCAATCATCGACCAGCGGCCAACAAATTCCACGACCTCATAAATCAGATGCATGCGCTCGCTGTCTCGCTTACCGTGCCCTTTTGCATCCCAGCAAAGCCAGGCAATGGCAATCATCTTTAAGGTCGGAACCATAATACTGGCGAGGAATATGACGCCTGCTACAGGGTAAGATCCCTCGCTCCACAGCAAAATCACCCCGGCCAGTATGGTCGAGGGCATTCTGTCGCCGAGCAAATCGGTGATCATGATCGGCAAGATATTGGCGGGCAGATAGAGCATGACAGAGGTCACCAGCAGCGCCATGGTCCATTGCAGGCTATTTTTGCGCCGGACGTGACCTTTTGTTTCACAGCGCGGACACACCTCGACATCCGCGGGCAGCACGGCGGTGCAGCACGAGCAGGAGCGAAGCCCCTGACGGATACCCGGTACGCCCACCTTTACCGTCTGCGAGAGCGTCGGCGCCGGGGCAATATCGTCCCAGGCCCAGCGTCGGTCCACGCACTGGAACGCGCGCAGTTGCAGCACGCAATACAGACACCACGGAATAAAGCTGCTGCCAATCCCCACATCGCCGTAGGCCATCAGCTTCACGAAGCTGACCAGGATACCCGCGAGAAAAATTTCCGCCATCCCCCAGCTTTTCAGCTGGAAAAGGATCCGCGCGAGTTTGATTTTAAGGACAGTGGGCATCCTGACGCGGTTGACCAGCAGCAGAATGACGACCAGGCAAAAAGCCGGGACGATCTGCACGAACAGAAGAAAGAAGGTGCCAAGGCTGGCGTAATCTTCCGAGAACATCACGCCAGGAATTTCCAGTAAATCTACCTGGCTGGTCATCCCACCTACTTTCATATAGATGAAAGGGAAGAGATTGGAGAGCAGTAACATGAATAAGGCTGCCAGCGCATAAGCCGTAGGACGCTGCCTTGGCGCGTCCCACTCGGTCGTCAGCGTAGCGCCGCAGCGCGGGCAGGCAGCCTTATGTCCGTGACCAAGCTCTGGCAACGCCACGAGCATATCGCATTGCGAGCATAATATATGCCGATCGGCATGGTGCTGGTCACACATAGATTATCCCTGTTTATGCGCCGTTTTTCAGAGACTCAAGGTACTCCCAGCGCTCAAATGCCTCTTCCAGCGCCTGTTCAGCCTGGGAGAGTTCAGCCAATACTTTCTGAGTATAGTCGTGAGGCTGCGTAAAGAATGACGCATCAGCGACCTGGATTTGCAGTGCTTCCAGTGCAGCTTCCAGCTCTTCCAGACGCTGCGGCAGCCCCTCCAGCTCGCGCTGCAAGTTATAACTCATTTTAGCAGGAGACTTTTTGACAGTTTCTGCTTTTGCAACAACAGGTTCAGCGACATTTTTGGTCTTCGCCTGTTTTTGCGCCAGCGACTGTGATTGCTGTCCACGCGCGTCATGATAGCCGCCTACATATTGCCCGATGCGTCCTTCGCCTTCGAAGATCCAGCACTCGGTCACGGTGTTATCGACAAACTGACGATCGTGGCTGACCAGCATCACGGTTCCCTGATAACCATCAATCAACTCTTCCAGCAGTTCCAGCGTTTCGACATCCAGATCGTTAGTCGGTTCATCGAGAATCAATAAGTTACTGGGTTTCAGGAACAAACGCGCCAGCAAAAGACGGTTACGCTCACCGCCGGACAGCGCGCGCACCGGCGTCATGGCGCGTTTCGGGTGGAACAGGAAGTCCTGAAGGTAGCCCAGCACGTGACGCGGCTTGCCGTTAACCATGACCTCCTGTTTGCCCTCAGCGAGGTTATCCATCACCGTACGGTCTGGATCCAGCTCTGCGCGGTGCTGGTCGAAGTACGCCACTTCCAGTTTGGTACCGCAGTGGATACGACCGCTGTCGGCCTGGAGCTGACCGAGCATCAGTTTCAGCAGCGTGGTTTTACCGCACCCGTTCGGGCCGATCAGCGCAATTTTGTCGCCGCGCTGAACCTGAGCGGAGAAATCGTTCACCAGCACTTTGCCGTCAACCGAATAATTCACGTTCTCCATTTCGAAGACAATCTTGCCCGAGCGGGACGCCTCTTCAACCTGCATTTTGGCGCTCCCCATGACTTCACGGCGTTCGCTACGTTCGCGGCGCATCGCCTTCAGGGCGCGAACGCGGCCTTCGTTACGGGTACGACGGGCTTTGATGCCCTGACGGATCCAGACCTCTTCCTGTGCCAGCTTGCGGTCGAACTCGGCGTTTTGCAGCTCTTCGACGCGCAGGTTCTCTTCTTTCTCCAGTAGATAGGTATCGTAATCGCCCGGGTAAGTCACCAGCTTGCCGCGGTCGAGGTCGACAATGCGCGTGGCCATATTGCGGATGAACGAACGGTCGTGGGAGATGAAGATAATGGTGCCGTTAAAGGTTTTCAGGAACCCTTCCAGCCAGTCAATCGCTTCGATATCCAGGTGGTTCGTCGGTTCGTCCAGCAGCAGCACCTTAGGCCCGCTCACCAGGGCACGGCCCAGCGCCGCTTTACGCAGCCAGCCGCCGGAGAGCGCCGACAGCTCCATATCCGCTTCCAGGCCAAGCTGGGCCAGCACTTCATTAATGCGGTTTTCCAGCTGCCACAGACCGTGGTGATCGAGCATCTCCTGCACTTTTGCCAGCTCGTTGAGATTCTTGTCGCTCGGGTCCGTCATCACCAGATGCGAAATCTCGTGGTAACGCTTGAGGTATTCCGCCTGCTCTGAAATCCCTTCGGCCACAAAATCGTAAACGCTGCCGGTGACGTTACGCGGCGGATCCTGTTGCAGACGAGAGACGATCAGATCCTGCTCGTAAACAATACGGCCGTCATCCAGCCCCTGCTCACGGTTGAGGATTTTCATCAGCGTCGATTTACCTGCGCCGTTACGGCCCACCAGACAGACGCGCTCGTTATCTTCGATATGCAGCTCTGCATTATCGAGAAGCGGTGAGTCGCTGAAAGAGAGCCACGCGCCGTGCATACTAATTAAAGACATTTATTTTTCCTTTCAGACTGCGGAAATCAGCCAGCAGTTGTGGATTTGACGGTTACGGGCAAAGTCCTGAGACAGCGTTTTTTGGCTGATTTCTTGTGCTTTCAGTCCCAGTTCGGCCAGGCCGTCGTGATCCATGCGGAATCCGCGCTTGTTGTTCGAGAACATAATGGTGCCGCCTTTACGCAGCAGGCGCTTCAGGTCGGTCATCAGGCGCAGGTGATCGCGTTGAACGTCAAAGCTATCCTCCATACGCTTGGAGTTAGAGAAGGTCGGCGGATCGATAAAGATCAGGTCAAACTGCTCGTCGGTATCGCGCAGCCAGCCCAGCACGTCGGCCTGTAACAGGCGATGCTGACGACCGGTTAAGCCGTTAAGACGCAGGTTGCGCTCTGCCCACTCCAGATAAGTACGGGACATATCGACCGTGGTGGTGCTACGCGCGCCGCCAAGCCCCGCATGAACGCTGGCGCTGCCGGTATAGGAGAACAGGTTCAGGAAGTCTTTGCCCTTGCTCATCTGGCCCAGCATGCGGCGGGCGATACGGTGGTCGAGGAACAGACCGGTATCAAGGTAGTCAGTCAGGTTAACCCACAGGCGCGCGTTATATTCGCCCACTTCGATGAAGTCACCCTTCTCGCCCATCTTCTGATACTGGTTTTTGCCTTTCTGACGCTCACGGGTTTTCAGCACCAGCTTGTTTGGCGAAATGCCGAGTACGGCGATGGTGGCCGCAATCACATCCAGCATACGCTGACGCGCTTTTTGCGCATCGATAGTTTTCGGCGGGGCGTATTCCTGAACCACTACCCAGTCCGCATAGCGGTCAACCGCCACGTTGTATTCCGGCAGGTCAGCGTCGTACAGGCGATAACATTCGATGCCTTCCTGCTTTGCCCACTTCTCAAATTTCTTCAGGTTTTTGCGCAGGCGGTTGGCGTAATCTTCCGCCACGCCTGACGGTTTGCTATCCGCCGCTATCTCTGCCAGATGGTAGTTTTTCTGCACGCAGTCCAGCGGGCCGTTTTTCGCCTTGAACTGGCGATCGGCACGCAATTGCAGGCAGCTCAGCAGCTCCGGCGAGGCGCTAAACAGGGAGAGGTTCCAGCCGCCGAAATGCGCTTTCATGTTGCGGCCCAGCAGGCTGTGCAGTGCAATCAGCGCCGGCTCGCTGTCCAGACGCTCACCATACGGCGGGTTGCTGATCACCGTACCGTACGGGCCTTTTGGCAACGGGTTGGTCAGGTTCGCCACGTCTTTCACCTCGAAGGTGACCAGCTCGCCGATACCGGCACGACGGGCGTTGCTGCGCGCACGTTCAATCACCCGTGCATCGCTGTCCGAACCGTAAAAGTGAGAGGTGTATTCCGCCAGCCCTTTACGGGCGCGGGTCTGCGCATCGTCTTTGACCTCTTTCCAGATGGCCTCATCGTGCTGCGCCCAGCCTTTGAAGCCCCAGTGGCCGCGGTGCAGCCCTGGCGCACGGTCGGTGGCCAGCATCGCGGCTTCAATCAGCAGCGTACCGGAACCGCACATCGGATCGAGCAGCGGCGTACCTGGCTGCCATCCGGAGCGCATCACGATAGCGGCAGCCAGCGTTTCTTTGATCGGCGCCATCCCGGTGCGATCGCGATAACCGCGCAGATGCAGGCCTGCGCCGCTCAGATCAAGGGAAATACTGGCCGTATCGCCGTTCAGCCAGACGTTGATACGCAGATCCGGGTTTTCACGGTCAACGTTCGGACGTTCTTTATTACGACGCGTGAAGCAGTCCACAATGGCATCCTTAACGCGCAGGGCACCGTACTGGCTGTTGCGGATCTCATCGTTGACGCCGTTGAAATGCACCGCAAAGGTGGCGTCCGGGGTGAAGATCTCTGTCCAGTCGATCATCTGTACGCCGGTGTAGAGATCAAGATCGCTGTAGACCTTGCACTCTTTCATCGGCAGCATGATGCGCGACGCCAGACGGCTCCACATCAGGCTCTGGTAAATAAGCCGCGTGTCGCCCTCAAAATGGACACCACCCTGAACCACCCGGCACTCTTTCGCGCCCAGGGCTTCCAGTTCAGTTTTTAACAGCTCTTCCAGCCCACGGGCCGTACTGGCAAACAGAGAATTCATATCGTCACTTTTACTCATAGAAAATTGTCGCGCATTATAGCTAATATGGCGTGTATGTCATAAAGTTGAAGGCTTATTTTCTTTAGCGGGAGTGTGTAGTGGCGACGTTATCCAGGCTTTTTATTCATCCGGTGAAATCGATGCGCGGTATCGGCGTGACTCACGCGCTGGCCGATATGAGCGGATTCGCCTTCGATCGTATTTTTATGGTCACCGAGCCTGACGGTACGTTTATCACCGCACGTCAGTTCCCGCAGATGGTTCGCTTTACGCCTTCCCCGCTTCATGACGGGCTGCATTTGACCGCGCCAGACGGTTCAAGCGTCGTGATCCGCTTTGCTGATTTTGCGCCGCTTGATGCGCCAACGGAAGTGTGGGGCAATCATTTTACCGCGCGTATCGCGCCGGATAACATTAACCAGTGGCTCAGCGGCTTTTTCTCCCGTGACGTTCAGCTGCGCTGGGTTGGGCCTGCGCTGACCCGTCGCGTGAAGCGCCACGATGCGGTTCCCCTCTCCTTCGCGGATGGTTTTCCCTTTCTGCTGACCAGCGAGGCCTCGCTGCGAGATTTACAAAAACGTTGCAAAGCCAGCGTGCAGATGGAGCAGTTTCGCCCGAATCTGGTGGTGACCGGAGCGGAGGCCTGGGATGAAGATACCTGGAAAGTCATCCGCATCGGCAGCGTTATTTTTGACGTGGTGAAACCGTGCAGCCGCTGTATTCTCACCACCATTAGCCCGGAGAAAGGCCAGAAGCATCCTTCCGGTGAACCGCTAAAAACATTGCAGTCATTTCGCACCGCGCAGGATAAAGGTGATGTCGACTTCGGCCAGAACCTGATCCCCCGCTCCAGCGGTGTGATCCGCGTGGGCGACGAGATCGAGATCCTTACCCGCGGGCCTGCCAGGGTGTACGGCGCAGGTCAGGAAGAAGAGATGGTTGACGTGGTAGCCAACGTCGCTTCCGCGGTGGATATTCACTGGGAAGGCAAAGTTATCCGTGGTAACAATCAGCAGGTGCTACTGGAACAACTGGAACAGGCGGGTATCCGCGTACCGTATTCCTGTCGCGCGGGGATTTGCGGATGCTGTCGCATTAAACTGGTCGATGGTGAAGTGAGTGCCCTGAAGAAATCTGCGATTGGCGGTGACGGCACGATCCTGTGCTGTAGCTGTGTCCCGAAAACATCCGTACAGCTGGAAGCTTAAACCGCCTGTTCGAGGCTGAAGGAATCAACGCGCAGCTGTGGCTTCAGCCTGTCGTTCATCACTTTGATGGCATCACCTAACTGCATAACTCGCCCGGCAATGGTCACGCCGGGTTGGGCCAGCAAACAGAGCGCAGCGTTTTCACCGGGTTCAACCACCAGCAAATTCACCTCCTCTTCGGTATCGCTCAGATTGACGCTCGCCGCATCGCCGATAGCCGGGGTCCAGCTCATGCCGTGCGCAAGGAAATGCCAGCTTTTCGGCATTTGCGGTTTCAGGAAACGGATCGCCACCAGTGCATTTAATACCAGTTCAGCGCGCTGTTCTTTGGAGAGATCGAACTCGCGGCATTTTTCTTCGAAAGAGAAATAGAGTGCAGCATCGTCAACGCAAAAGCCTGAGGGAGCAAACGCGTCTGGCGTTAACATTCGGCGCGCAAAACGAGAGCGAAACAACATGCCATTGGCTAAGTCGAGCATCATACGGTCATGCTCTTCACAAAAATACCAGCGCCAGTTATCGTCAGGTTTAATTCGCATGTTTCTCTCCCGTCCCCTAAACGTCCTGTACTAAAAATGTCCTGTTTGCCGCTTCGCTTATAACACTAGTAATAAAAGACTATAATGTCTAAATAAGCAACAATGACGGAATATAAAACAACCAGGGCTGGAAATAAAGCCCTGGTTGTCTGATTAAGAGAAAAGATTAGATATGCGTGACGATTTCTTTAATCAGCGGCGGCCCTTTAAAAATAAAGCCGGAATAAATTTGCACCAGCGATGCGCCTGCCGCCATCTTCTCACGTGCAGCGATGACGGAGTCAATGCCACCCACGCCAATAATCGGCAGCTGGCCTTTTAATTCCGCGGAGAGTGCGCGAATAATTTCGGTGCTTTTTAATTGTACCGGACGGCCACTTAATCCACCCGCTTCGTCACAGTTTTTCATTCCCTGAACGAGAGAGCGATCGAGTGTCGTATTGGTCGCAATCACACCATCAATATTATGGCGAACTAAACTGTCGGCAACCTGGATCAATTCTTCTGCCGAAAGATCCGGGGCGATCTTAACCGCGACCGGAACATATTTATGGTGGATCGCCTGTAGCGCCGTTTGTTTATTTTTAATGGCGCTAAGAAGATCGTCGAGCGCTTCGCCATATTGTAATGAACGCAGCCCTGGGGTGTTAGGCGAGGAAATATTCACCGCAATATAACCGGCATAGGCATAGACTTTTTCCATACAAATCAGATAGTCATCTTTACCCTGCTCGACCGGCGTGTCTTTATTTTTGCCAATATTTATACCCAGCACGCCATCAAAATGGGCTTTCTTAACGTTCTCAACCAGATGATCGACGCCAAGGTTATTAAAGCCCATGCGGTTGATCAGCCCTTCGGCTTCAACCAGGCGAAACAGACGTGGCTTGTCATTTCCCGGCTGCGGACGCGGCGTTACCGTCCCGATTTCGATCGAGCCAAAGCCCATCGCACCGAGTGCATCAATGCATTCGCCATTTTTGTCCAGACCGGCCGCCAGGCCCAGTGGATTTTTGAAAGTCAGGCCCATGCACTGAACTGGTTTTTCCGGCACGTTTTGACGCACCAGCGCGGCCAGAGGCGTTCCTGTAATACGGCGTAACTGCTGAAATGTAAATTCATGAGCGCGCTCAGGATCGAGCTGGAAAAGGGCTTTACGAACGAAGGGGTAGTACATGAACTCTCCTGGATTCCCGGTGTGCAAACCGGGAGGGGATTATGTGCGATCCCGCCCGGAAAGGGAATTGACCTGTGGCAAAAAAAGCCACGTAAAACGCAATCGTTTACTTATCGGTTCGCTTCTTATGCATTTTTCTGCATTCATCCTGAGGATAAATCATTTAGTGGAATAACCACGCAATGTCACACTCCTGAAAATTGTTATGAATGTTAGATAAAAGCAAACAATTAGTTATAAGGAGCAACCATGCGCGTCATTACCCTGGCCGGAAGCCCCCGCTTCCCCTCTCGCTCCAGCGCACTGCTGGAATACGCTCGCGAAAAGCTTAATGCTCTGGATGTCGAAGTGTGTCACTGGAATTTGCACAATTTCGCGCCTGAAGATCTGCTCTACGCCCGTTTCGACAGCCCGGCGCTGAAAACCCTGATCGAACAACTTAAGAGTGCTGACGGGCTGGTCGTCGCGACACCGATTTATAAAGCTTCTTTTTCCGGCGCACTGAAAACGCTCCTCGATCTGCTGCCCGAACGTGCGCTGGACGGTAAGGTCGTCCTGCCGTTGGCCACAGGCGGTACGGTAGCCCATTTACTGGCGGTGGATTATGCCCTCAAGCCGGTTCTGAACGCGCTGAAAGCACAGGAGATCCTGCATGGCGTCTTCGCTGACGACTCACAGGTAATCGACTACCAGCATAAACCGCATTTCACGCCGAATCTGCAAACCCGCCTCGACAGCGCGCTTGAAACCTTCTGGCACGCCCTGAACCGTCGGGATCGCCACGCGGCGGCATTTCATCAATCACAAGGAGTGGCGCATGTTTAAAACAGTTACCCGTATCGGGCTGGCAGGTCTGCTGGCAGTGGCGTCGCTGGCTCAGGCGACGGTGAAAGCGCCGGAGAGCCTGCGTATCGGTTATCAGAAAGGCAGCGTCAGCATGGTGCTGGCGAAAAGCCATGCGTTGCTGGAGAAGCGTTTCCCGGAGACCAAATTCTCATGGGTCGAGTTCCCTGCCGGACCACAGATGCTGGAGGCGCTGAACGTCGGGAGTATTGATTTAGGCAGCACCGGCGATATCCCGCCGATCTTTGCGCAGGCTGCCGGGGCGGATCTGGTTTACGTTGGCGTTGAGCCCGCCAAGCCGAAGGCAGAGGTTATTTTGGTGCCCGAAAACAGCGAGATCAAAAGCGTCGCCGACCTCAAAGGCCATAAGGTTGCTTTCCAGAAAGGTTCAAGCTCGCACAACCTGCTGCTGCGCGCGTTGCAGGAGGCCGGCCTAAAATTCACCGATATCCAGCCCGTTTACCTGACGCCTGCCGATGCGCGCGCGGCGTTTCAGCAAAAAAATGTTGATGCCTGGGCTATCTGGGATCCGTACTACTCCGCCGCACTGTTGCAGGGCGGTGTGCGGGTGCTGAAAGACGGCACCACCCTGAAGCAGACCGGTTCGTTCTACCTGGCGGCACGTCCTTACGCTGAGAAAAATGGCGCCTTTATTCAGCAGGTGCTGGATACCTTCTCTCAGGCCGATGCGCTGACCCAAAGCCAGCGTCAGCAGAGCATCACGCTGCTGGCAAAAACCATGGGCCTGCCTGAACCGGTGATCGCCACCTATCTTGACCACCGTCCTCCCACCACCATAGCGCCGGTTGACGCCCACGTTGCCGCTCTCCAGCAGCAAACGGCAGACCTCTTTTATCAAAACCGCCTGGTTCCAAAGCAGGTGAATATTCGCGAACGCATCTGGCAACCCGCTGGCATTGAAGGAAAAAAATCATGAGTCTGAATCTTTTCTGGTTTTTACCCACCCACGGTGATGGACACTATCTTGGCACAGAAGAAGGCGCCCGCCCGGTCGATCACGGCTACCTACAGCAGATCGCCCAGGCGGCAGACCGCATCGGTTTTACCGGGGTGCTGATCCCGACGGGCCGTTCATGTGAGGATGCGTGGCTGGTTGCCGCGTCAATGATCCCCGTCACCCAGCGCCTGAAATTCCTGGTAGCCTTGCGCCCGAGCGTGGTGTCGCCCACCGTCGCGGCGCGTCAGGCGGCAACGCTGGACAGGCTTTCCAACGGCCGTGCGCTGTTCAACCTTGTGACGGGCAGCGATCCGCAGGAGCTGGCGGGGGATGGCGTTTTCCTCGATCATACCGAACGCTATGAAGCCTCCGCAGAGTTCACCCGCGTCTGGCGACGTCTGCTGGAAGGGGAAACCGTCACCTTCGAAGGGAAACATATCCACGTTCGCGATGCGCAGCTCTACTTCCCGCCGGTACAGCAGCCGCGCCCTCCCCTCTATTTTGGCGGATCGTCGGACGTGGCGCAGGAGCTGGCGGCCGAGCAGGTCGATCTCTATCTGACCTGGGGCGAGCCACCGGAGCTGGTGAAAGAGAAAATTGCTCAGGTACGCGCTAAAGCCGCAGAACATGGCCGTACGGTACGCTTTGGTATTCGCCTGCACGTGATCGTCCGCGAAACCAACGACGAGGCCTGGCAAGCCGCCGACCGTCTGATCGCTCATCTGGACGACGACACTATCGCCAAAGCACAGGCGGCGTTTGCCAAAACCGACTCCGTGGGCCAGCACCGGATGGCCTCCCTGCACAACGGCAAGCGTGAAAATCTTGAGATCAGCCCGAACCTGTGGGCCGGGGTGGGTCTGGTGCGCGGCGGCGCCGGCACGGCGCTGGTCGGCGACGGTCCAACCGTAGCGGCACGCATTAATGAATACGCGGCGCTGGGGATCGACAGCTTTATCCTGTCTGGCTACCCGCATCTGGAGGAGGCGTACAAGGTGGGTGAACTGCTGTTTCCGCACCTGGATGTCGCTATCCCGGAAATTCCGCAGCCACGCCAGCTTCAGTTACAGGGCGAAGCCGTGGCGAACGCGTTTATCCCGAGAAAAGTCGCGCAAAGCTAAGGAGCCACCATGTCTGCAACCGCACAAAAATGGCTACTGCGCGCCGCGCCGTGGTTTCTGCCCGTCGGCATTGTCCTCGTCTGGCAACTGGCGTCTTCAACTGGCTGGCTGTCGAGCCGCATTTTGCCCTCTCCGGAGGGCGTTGTGGAAGCGTTCTGGTCGCTCAGCGCCAGCGGTGAGCTGTGGCAACATCTTGCCATCAGCTCCTGGCGCGCGGTAATCGGCTTTTCGATTGGCGGAAGCATCGGCCTGACGCTGGGGCTGATCAGCGGCCTGTCCCGCTGGGGTGAGCGGCTGCTGGATACCTCCGTTCAGATGCTGCGTAACGTGCCGCATCTGGCGCTTATCCCACTGGTTATTTTGTGGTTTGGCATTGATGAGAGCGCCAAAATTTTCCTCGTGGCGCTGGGAACGTTATTCCCGATTTATATCAATACCTGGCATGGGATCCGCAATATCGATCGCGGTCTGGTTGAGATGGCCCGCAGCTATGGCCTGTCAGGTTTTGCCCTGTTTACCCATGTGATCCTGCCGGGCGCCCTGCCCTCTATTATGGTTGGGGTGCGTTTTGCGCTCGGCCTGATGTGGCTAACCCTGATCGTGGCGGAAACCATTTCGGCTAACTCCGGCATTGGTTATCTGGCGATGAACGCCCGCGAGTTCCTGCAAACGGACGTGGTGGTGGTTGCCATTATCCTTTATGCCCTGCTCGGCAAACTTGCGGACGTCAGCGCCCAGTGGCTGGAACGTAGCTGGCTGCGCTGGAACCCGGCCTACACCGCTCAGGAGGCGAAAGCATGAATACTGCACGACTGAACCAGGGAACACCGTTACTGCTGAACGGCGTGACCAAACGCTACGGCGACAACACCATTCTGAATGCACTGGATCTGCACATTCCTGCCGGACAGTTTGTTGCCGTTGTCGGCCGCAGCGGTGGCGGCAAGAGTACCCTGCTGCGTCTTTTAGCCGGGCTGGAAGCGCCAAACAGCGGTGACATTCTGGCAGGCACTACGCCGCTGGCCACGATTCAGGATGATACGCGCATGATGTTTCAGGATGCGCGTCTGCTGCCGTGGAAAACGGTGATGGATAACGTCGGGCTGGGCCTGAAGGGCAGCTGGCGGGAGGACGCCCGGCAGGCACTCGCTGCGGTAGGGCTGGAGAATCGCGCGGGAGAGTGGCCTGCGGCCCTGTCGGGTGGACAAAAGCAGCGCGTAGCGCTGGCACGCGCGCTGATTCATCGTCCCGGCCTGCTGCTGCTTGATGAACCGCTCGGCGCGCTTGATGCCCTGACGCGGATCGAAATGCAGGATCTGATTGAAACCCTATGGCAGACGCACGGCTTTACGGTGCTGCTGGTGACGCATGATGTCAGTGAAGCCGTGGCAATGGCAGACAGGGTGCTGTTAATAGAAGAAGGTAAAATTGGTCTGGATCTGACGGTAGATATTCCGCGTCCTCGCCGCGTGGGATCGGCCCGACTGGGGGAGCTGGAAGCCGAAGTGCTGGATCGGGTGATGAAGCGTGGGGTAAGTGAACGGGTGTTGATTAAAGCTAATGCCTGATGCCCGCACCCCGGCCCTCTCCCACAGGGAGAGGGAGAAAAAACTAAAAACGGCAACCGAGGTTGCCGTTTTGCTTTTACCTGCCCACCGGGCAATTTTTTATTACGCTAAGGCCTTAGCAATCTTCTCGTACAGATCGCCAGACAGATTTTCCAGCCCTTTCAGCTGCTCAAGCGCGGCGCGCATTTTCGCCTGACGCTGCGCATCGTAACGTTTCAGGCGGATCAGCGGCTCAATCAGACGAGACGCCACCTGCGGGTTACGGCTGTTCAGCTCGGTCAGCATTTCAACCATGAACTGATAACCGCTGCCGTCTTCGGCATGGAACGCGGCCGGGTTGCTGCTGGCGAAGGCACCAATCAGAGAGCGGACGCGGTTCGGGTTGCTCATGGTGAACGAACGGTGCTTCAGCAGGCTACGTACTTTGCTGAGTACATCGGCTGCCGGACTGGTGGCCTGAAGGATGAACCACTTGTCCATCACCAGACCATCCTGATACCACTTGTCGTCGTACTCCTGCATCAGCGCATCGCGGCACGGCAGCTCGGCGGCAACGCTTGCAGCCAGCGCGGCCAGGGCATCCGTCATGTTATCGGCTTCGTGGTACTGCTTGCTGACCAGCGTGTTCGCCAGCTCTGCCTCACCAAACGCCAGATAGCGCAGGCAGGTATTGCGCAGGGAACGTTTACCGATATCCGCATGTTCCACCCGATACGCGTCCAGCTTGTTGGCGTTGTAAATGGCGAGGAACTCATCTGCCAGTTCGGTCGCCAGCGTGCGGGTCAGCGCTTCACGCACGGCGACGATGGCAATCGGATCAATGATGTCAAACAGCTCGGCGATTTCAGTCGCAGACGGCAGCGTTAAAATTTCAGCCGCCAGCGCCGGGTCAATGTTCTCATCCAGCAGGATGGCACGGAACGCGTCTGCCACATGAACCGGCAGCGTCAACGGCTGGCCCTGCTGGTAACGGTTGACGTTCAGCTTGATGTAGGTCGCCAGCAGACTTTGTGCCGCATCCCAGCGCGAGAAATCGTTGCGCGCGTGACGCATCAGGAACGTCAGCTGCTGATCGCTCCACTTGTATTCGAGTTTCACCGGCGCGGAGAATTCGCACAGCAGGGCGGGAACGGGCTGGAAATAGACGTTATCGAAGATAAAGGTCTGCTCTGCCTGGGTCACGTTCAGCACGTTATGCACCGGGTGACCGCCCTTCTGTAACGGGATCACGTTGCCTTCGTTGTCGTACAGCTCAACGCTGAACGGAATGTGCAGCGGATGTTTCTCTTCCTGCTCGGCCGTTGGCGGCGTGCGCTGGCTGATGGTCAGCGTGTACTGCTCGGTTTCCGGGTTGTAGTCGTCTTTGACCGTCACGATCGGCGTACCGGCCTGGCTGTACCAGCGGCGGAAATGAGACAGATCCACGTTAGAGGCGTCCTCCATCGCCTGGACGAAATCGTCGCAGGTGGCCGCACTGCCGTCGTGACGCTCGAAGTAAAGCTGCATCCCTTTCTGGAAATTCTCTTCGCCCAGCAGGGTGTGGATCATGCGGATAATTTCAGCGCCTTTTTCATACACCGTCAGGGTGTAGAAGTTATTCATCTCAATGACTTTATCCGGGCGGATCGGGTGGGCCATTGGGCTGGCATCTTCTGCAAATTGCAGACCACGCATAGTGCGCACGTTGTTGATGCGGTTCACCGCCCGCGATCCCAGATCGGAGCTGAACTCCTGATCGCGGAAGACGGTTAAGCCCTCTTTCAGGCTCAGCTGGAACCAGTCGCGACAGGTGACGCGGTTCCCGGTCCAGTTGTGAAAATATTCGTGGCCGATAACGCGTTCGATATCGAGGTAATCTTTATCCGTGGCGGTATCGGTACGCGCCAGCACGTATTTGGAGTTAAAGATGTTAAGACCTTTATTCTCCATCGCGCCCATGTTGAAGAAATCGACAGCAACAATCATATAGATATCGAGGTCATATTCGAGACCAAAGCGCGTTTCATCCCACTTCATGGAGTTGATGAGAGAGGTCATTGCCCACGGTGCGCGGTCAAGGTTGCCACGGTCCACGAACAGCTCCAGCGCGACTTCACGGCCAGAGCGCGTTTTAAAGGTGTCGCGGAGAACATCGAAATCTCCCGCCACCAGCGCAAACAGATAGCAGGGTTTCGGGAACGGATCCTGCCACTGTACCCAGTGACGGCCATTCTCCATTTCCCCCTCGCCAATCCGGTTGCCGTTGGAGAGCAGGTACGGGTACAGCGTTTTGTCGGCAATAATTTTGGTGGTAAAGCGCGCCAGGACGTCCGGGCGATCAAGATACCAGGTAATGTGGCGGAAACCTTCGGCTTCACACTGGGTACACAGGGCTACGCCTGACTGGTAAAGCCCTTCCAGCGCGGTATTGGCGGCAGGGCTAATTTCATTCACGATGCGCAGGGTAAAGCGTTCCGGCAGGTTGTCGATGACCAGCTGGTTGCCTTCTTCTTTATAGTCTGACCAGGCTTCATCGTTAATATGCAGGGAAACCAGCGTCAGGTCTTCACCATCCAGACGCAGCGGCACGGCTGTCGCGCTCTGGCGCGTCACCTGGCTTACCGCCGTCACGACGGTTTTTGTGGCATCCAGGTCGAAAGTCAGATCGATATCGCTTATCAGGTATTCCGGCGCACGGTAGTCGTGGCGGTATTTAGCTTGTGGCTGTTGTGTCATAGAAAACCTTATGCATCGTTTGTCGAGTAACGATTCAATATATTCCTGTTGTGTAAAACGCGCTATGCAGAATGTTCATCTTTTCAGGCACAACGCCCTTTTTAGCTACATTTTTATAACACGGGGCACGAAATGCTCTCGACCATAAAGTGTGCTTATGTTGTGATCGGGGTTCAATAAATCACTAAACAGGGTATACTCCGGAGTTGTTTATTGTACTAAACGCTCCCGTGAGAGGATGCTACAGCGCACCTATGACTCAATTCGCTTCTCCGGTTCTGCATACGTTGCTGGATACCGACGCGTACAAGCTGCATATGCAGCAAGCCGTGTTTCACCACTATCATGATGTCCATGTTGCGGCGGAATTTCGCTGCCGGGGTGACGACTTGCTGGGTATCTACGCAGATTCCATTCGTGAACAGGTCGAGGCCATGCAGCATCTGGCGCTCACCGATGACGAATATCAGTGGCTTTCAGGCCTGCCTTTCTTCAAAGCGGACTATCTGAACTGGCTGCGTGAGTTCCGCTATAAGCCGGAACAGGTCACCGTCACCAATGATAACGGCAAGCTGGACATTCGTCTGACCGGCCCGTGGCGCGAGGTGATCATGTGGGAAGTGCCGCTTCTGGCCGTGATCAGCGAGCTGGCCCACCGCTATCGCTCCCCTGAGACCGGTGTGACGCAGGCGGTCGCCGCTCTGGAGAATAAACTCGTTGAGTTTTCCAGACTGACCGAAGGGCTGGATATGTCCCGCTTCCGTCTGATGGACTTTGGCACGCGCCGCCGCTTCTCTCGCGAGGTTCAGGAAGCCATTGTCAGACGTCTGCAACAGGAGCCGTGGTTCGTTGGCACCAGTAACTACGATCTGGCACGTCGCCTTGATTTAACGCCGATGGGCACCCAGGCGCACGAATGGTTCCAGGCGCACCAGCAGATTAGCCCTGACCTTGCCAACAGCCAGCGCGCCGCCCTCGCCGCGTGGCTAGAGGAATACCCGGATCGGCTGGGTATTGCCCTTACCGACTGCATTACCATGGACGCGTTCCTGCGCGACTTTGGCCCTGAGTTTGCCGAACGCTACCAGGGTTTGCGCCATGATTCCGGGGACCCGGTTGAATGGGGTGAGAAAGCCATCGCCCATTACGAAAAGCTGGGTATCGACCCAATGAGTAAGGTGCTGGTCTTTTCCGATAACCTTGACCTGGCGAAAGCCGTCGACCTTTATCGCCACTTCTCATCGCGGGTGAACCTGAGTTTCGGGATTGGTACGCGCTTAACCTGTGATATCCCCCAGGTGAAACCGCTGAACATCGTCATAAAGCTAGTGGAATGTAACGGTAAGCCGGTCGCGAAGCTCTCCGACAGCCCTGGCAAAACCATCTGCCATGACAAAGCGTTTGTCCGCGCATTACGTAAAGCCTTCGATCTGCCTCAGGTTAAAAAAGCCAGTTAACGGCTTCGGGGGAGCCTTCATGGCTCCCCTTCTCTTATTTATTTCTTATTTCTTCTCTCAAGACGGTGAAATTTACTTGTCTGATAGCGGATGGCAGGTAACATAGATATCCCCCCTATAAGGGCGGACAAGTGTTTATTTTTTCCGACTATTAACAGAGAGAATATTATGAGCGTTGTGCCTGTAGCCGACGTACTCCAGGGCCGTGTCGCCGTTGACCAGGAGGTCACCGTGCGCGGATGGGTGCGTACTCGCCGAGATTCTAAAGCTGGCATCTCCTTCCTCGCCGTCTATGACGGTTCCTGCTTTGATCCTGTACAGGCCGTCATTAATAATTCTCTGCCCAATTACAATGATGACGTTCTGCACCTGACAACCGGCTGTTCCGTGATCGTCACCGGTGTTGTGGTGGCCTCTCCGGGCCAGGGTCAGAGCTACGAAATTCAGGCGACCTCGGTGGAAGTGACCGGCTGGGTTGAAGATCCGGACACCTATCCGATGGCTGCAAAGCGTCACAGCATCGAATATCTGCGTGAAGTTGCGCACCTGCGTCCGCGCACCAACCTGATTGGTGCGGTTGCCCGCGTGCGTCATACGCTGGCGCAGGCGCTGCATCGCTTCTTTGACGAGCAGGGTTACTTCTGGGTTTCTACTCCGCTGATCACGGCATCCGATACCGAAGGCGCAGGTGAAATGTTCCGCGTTTCAACGCTGGATATGGAAAACCTGCCGCGTACGCCGGAAGGTAAAGTGGATTACGACAAAGACTTCTTTGGTAAAGAAGCCTTCCTGACGGTTTCTGGCCAGCTGAACGGCGAAACCTACGCCTGTGCGCTGTCTAAGATCTATACCTTCGGCCCAACCTTCCGTGCGGAAAACTCCAACACCAGCCGTCACCTGGCGGAATTCTGGATGCTGGAGCCGGAAGTGGCCTTTGCCGATCTGAATGACGTGGCAGGCCTGGCAGAAGCGATGCTGAAATACGTGTTCAAAGCGGTTCTCGAAGAGCGCGCAGACGACATGAAATTCTTCGCTGAGCGTGTCGATAACGACGCCATCGCCCGTCTTGAGCGCTTCGTCTCCGCAGACTTCGCGCAGGTGGATTACACCGACGCGGTCGCTATCCTGGAAAAATGCGGTGAGAAATTCGAAAACCCGGTTTACTGGGGCGTGGATCTCTCCTCCGAGCACGAACGTTATCTGGCAGAGAAGCACTTCAAAGCACCGGTTGTGGTGAAAAATTATCCGAAAGACATTAAGGCGTTCTATATGCGCCTTAACGAAGACGGTAAAACCGTTGCCGCGATGGACGTGCTGGCGCCGGGCATCGGTGAGATTATCGGTGGCTCCCAGCGTGAAGAGCGACTGGATGTGCTGGACGCGCGTATGCAGGAGATGGGTCTGAACCCGGCGGACTACAGCTGGTATCGCGATCTCCGTCGCTACGGCACCGTCCCGCACTCCGGCTTTGGCCTTGGCTTTGAACGTCTGATTGCTTACGTAACAGGTGTTCAGAACGTACGTGATGTGATTCCGTTCCCACGCACACCGCGTAACGCAAGTTTCTAACCGACCAAATCCTTAATGGCCAGCAAATGCTGGCCATTATTTTATCCTGCAATGTCAGTTTTCGTCAGTCAAAAGTAAGCGTCTTTAAACCACAACCCCGCGATTACCTCTACCTGTTACGTTTTGTTTCCACGAAATATCCTGAGATAAAAAAATAACCCCATTTTTATGGCGCTTAATACAATCCTTACGCAATAGCACAAAAAACAACCACCCTCACAGCCATCTGGATGGCTTTTGTCGATTACAAGAAAAAATGAGCCGTTTAACTTCTGTTTATACGAAAGGCCTTTAGCTAAATTAAACATAAGGAAATCATATATATAAGAATAAAGCGGAGGTTTAATTCACCAGAAAGCGCTGAAGTTTGAGGTGCTTCACAAAGTTCCCAAAAATACACATTTAGTTACATATATTTTCTTTTGGTAACTGAATCTTGAAGATTGTAGCACTTTCAGTGTAGCGAAACGGTTCTATGAATGGAAAGATGCCTGTCAGACACATAAAGACACCTAACTCTCATCAATAGTTCCGGAAATATTTATTGACAGAATTTATTGACGGCAGTGGCGAGTGTCATAAAAAAACCAATGAGGGTAATAAATAATGATGAAGCGCAATATCCTGGCAGTGGTAGTCCCTGCCCTGCTGGTAGCCGGTGCAGCAAACGCTGCTGAAATCTATAACAAAGACGGCAACAAATTAGATCTTTACGGGAAAGCAGTTGGCCTGCATTACTTCTCCGATAATGACAGCAACGATGGCGACAACACTTACGCACGTCTGGGCTTCAAAGGCGAAACTCAGATCAACGATCAGCTGACTGGCTACGGTCAGTGGGAATACAACTTCCAGGGTAACAACTCTGAAGGTGGCGATGCACAGAACGGCAACAAAACCCGTCTGGCATTCGCAGGTCTGAAATTCGGTGACGCAGGCTCCTTCGACTACGGTCGTAACTACGGTCTGGTCTATGATGCAATCGGCATCACCGATATGCTCCCTGAGTTCGGTGGCGACACCGGCGCGAGCGATAACTTCTTCTCTGGCCGTACCGGTGGCCTGGCGACGTACCGTAACAGCAACTTCTTCGGCCTGGTTGACGGTCTGAACTTTGGTGTTCAATACCTGGGCAAAAACGAGCGTACTGATGCAGTACGTTCCAACGGCGACGGCTGGGCAACCTCACTGAGCTATGATTTCGAAGGCTTCGGCATTGTGGGTGCTTATGGCGCCGCTGACCGTACCAACAACCAGCAGACGCTGGAATGGGGTAAAGGCGACAAAGCTGAACAGTGGGCAACCGGCCTGAAATATGACGCGAACAACATCTACCTGGCAGCTATTTATGGCGAAATGCGTAACGCAGCGCGTCTGGGCAGCCGTGGTTTCGCTAACAAGTCTCAGGACTTCTCTGTCGTCGCTCAGTACCAGTTCGATTTCGGTCTGCGTCCATCCATCGCTTATTACAAATCTAAAGCGAAAGACGTAGAAGGTATCGGTGACGAAGACTACATCAACTACATCGACGTTGGTGCGACATACTACTTCAACAAAAACATGTCTACCTATGTTGACTATCAGATCAACCAGCTGAAAGACGACAACAAGCTGGGCATCAACAACGACGACATCGTGGCTCTGGGTCTGGTTTACCAGTTCTAATCAGCACACCTCGTTGTTATATGCTTAATGAACAGGGCTTCGGCCCTGTTTTTTTATTCCTGAGAGAAAATAATAGCGACTTTTGAAAAGCCGCACGCTTTTCGTCGCAAACGGTTGGCATTTTGTAAATCTACCGTTAACCTGATAGCGGATTTCACTTCTGTAATCACAATGGAACTTCGTCATGTTTGAGAACATTACTGCCGCTCCTGCCGACCCAATTCTGGGCCTGGCCGATCTGTTTCGCGCCGACGACCGCCCTGGAAAAATCAACCTGGGTATTGGTGTATATAAAGATGAAACCGGCAAAACTCCGGTACTGACCAGCGTCAAAAAAGCTGAGCAGTATCTGCTGGAAAACGAAACCACCAAAAACTACCTCGGTATTGATGGTATCCCTGAATTTGGTCGCTGCACCCAGGAGCTGCTGTTCGGCAAAGGCAGCACCATTGTGAGCGAAAAACGCGCCCGCACGGCGCAGACCCCAGGCGGTACCGGCGCACTGCGCGTGGCGGCAGATTTCCTGGCGAAAAACACTTCTGTGAAGCGTGTGTGGGTAAGCAATCCAAGCTGGCCGAACCATAAGAGCGTGTTTAATTCTGCGGGTCTGGAAGTGCGTGAATACGCCTACTACGACGCAGCCAGCCACGCGCTGGATTTTGACGGCCTGCTGGCCAGCCTGAGCGAAGCCCAGGCGGGCGATGTGGTGCTGTTCCACGGCTGCTGCCATAACCCAACCGGTATCGATCCTACGCTTGAGCAGTGGGAACAGCTGGCTAAGCTGTCCGTTGAAAAAGGCTGGCTGCCGCTGTTTGACTTCGCTTACCAGGGCTTTGCCCGTGGTCTGGAAGAAGATGCAGAAGGTCTGCGTGCATTCGCCGCCGTGCATCAAGAGTTGATAGTCGCAAGCTCCTATTCCAAGAACTTTGGTCTGTATAACGAGCGTGTCGGCGCCTGTACGCTGGTGGCTGCTGACGA
Organism: Enterobacter cloacae complex sp. GF14B; assembly: GCF_004136805.1. Lineage (NCBI taxonomy): Bacteria > Pseudomonadati > Pseudomonadota > Gammaproteobacteria > Enterobacterales > Enterobacteriaceae > Enterobacter > Enterobacter cloacae complex sp. GF14B. The sequence goes on along the minus strand of NZ_QFRV01000009.1, from coordinate 45,220 downwards.
AGCAACCGTCGATCGCGCATTCAGCCAGATGAAGTCCGTGATCCGCGCTAACTACTCCAACCCACCGGCACACGGTGCGTCTGTGGTCGCGACGATCCTGAGCAACGATGCGCTGCGCGCCATCTGGGAGCAAGAGCTGAACGATATGCGTCAGCGCATTCAGCGCATGCGTCTGCTGTTTGTGAACACGCTGGCTGAGAAAGGCGCTGACCGTGACTTCAGCTTCATCATCAAGCAGAACGGCATGTTCTCCTTCAGCGGCCTGACCAAAGAGCAGGTGCTGCGCCTGCGTGAAGAGTTTGGCGTGTATGCCGTTGCATCTGGCCGCGTGAACGTTGCAGGTATGACGCCTGACAACATGGCGCCGCTGTGCGAAGCCATTGTCGCGGTGCTATAACCTGCATCCCTAAAAAAAAGCCTGCATCGCGCAGGCTTTTTTATTTTACCGGGTTTACCAGACAGGCATTTCATCCTGAAGGAACGGGTTATGCAACCGCTCATCCCCCAGCGTTGACATTGGTCCGTGTCCAGGGATAAACGTCACATCATCACCTAACGGTAATAACTTCTGCTTAATCGACTGAATCAGCTGACCGTGATCGCCGCGTGGGAAATCACTGCGTCCTACGCCCCCTTTGAAAATCACGTCACCGGAAATCAGCAGACGCGACACGTCATCAAAGAAGACAATATGGCCGGGCGTATGTCCGGGGCAATGCAACACCTGTAAAGTTACATTCCCTACGTTAACGCGATCGTCTTCGTTCAGCCAGCGGTCCGGTGTCAGTGGCTGACACTCATCCAGACCAAACATACGGCTTTGGGCAGGTAGCCCCTGAAGCCAGAACTCATCTTCTTTTTCCGGGCCGATAATCGGCACACCGTAGTGTTCAGCCAGTTCTGCCGCTGCACCCACATGGTCGAGATGGCCATGGGTGAGTAAAATCTGCATCAGCGTTACACCGCTGGCAGCGACTTCCTGCTTGATTGTCCCTGCGTCGCCACCGGGATCGACAAGCGCGGCCAGTTTAGTTTGTTCACACCAGATCAATGAACAGTTCTGTGAGAACGCGGTAACCGGAATAATACGATAGTTCATACTGCTCCTGTGTTTCGTTATTACCAGTGCCGAACCGGCCCGGTATCAATATGCACAAAGTTGCTACGTGGGTAGTATCCTACACCACCTGCGCGCATAGATAACGCCGCTTTGCGAATATTGGCTAACGAAACGCCCTCAATATGGAAATCCATCGCCTGCCCTTTGGTGTGATAGCTTTTTTTCGCTACCCCACGGCTGTGGGCACGCAGTTCATTGTTGGTATCCAGAGAGCGATAGCCAGAGATGAGCTGCACCGGCCTTTTGGTCCCCAGCAGTCCCTGCAAGCGGTAAAGCTGATCGAATAATCCAGGGTCGATGGCTTTGATTTTATTCGCGCGGAAATCACGGAAAAAATGGTTGAGTCTTGCTAATTCATCCTGAATATAGCCTCTGCCATCGAAAAATTCCGCTTTAAGCGTCTCACCAGTATGCAGATTGTTGAGCGTTAAAATACGCGGACGAGGTGTCGAGAGGGTGGCAAATGCTGGCGTCGGAAGGATGGCTGCTGCGCCCAGCGCAACGCCACCTAACGCCAGCAATTTGCGGCGATTAGCGTCAAATTTGTCCATGATAATCAGGTCTACAGGTAAAAGAAATTGTCAATATGCTTAGCGCACGAAGGGCACCATAACTGGCAAAACCTGTTACGTCAAGGCGCCCAACCCCAGTAAATACGCGGCTTGCAGCCAGATCGCCTCATATTCACCATAACTTACGACAATCATTTTTACCGAACTACTTCATTTACCTGATTAATTGTTCCGCTTTTGGCAAAATTTGTGCGCCGGATCGCGCTGTCAGATCATAATTGTAAATATCTGTACGATACTGGGTACGTCCGTCTGCCCCTACAAACGCCGTCAGATAGTAAAGATTGACCGGAATATTGTGGCGGATATTGACGTAACGCGTATCTCCCTGCTTCAGCGCATCTGATATCCGCGTATCGTTCCAGCCTGCATCCTGCAACAGCATATTTGCCAGCTCAGAGGCCTTGTTCACGCGGACACAGCCCGAGCTGAGCGCGCGTGCGTCTTTCTGGAACAAATTATGGTTCGGGGTATCATGCAGATAGATTGCGTCCGAACTTGGCATATTGAATTTGTAACGTCCCAGCGAGTTATGTGCGCCCGGTGCCTGCTGGAAACGGAACGGCAGGTTCGAAGGCGTAATCGTTGACCAGTCCACCATCCAGGGGTCAATCGCTTCTTTGCTGTTCCAGCCACGCATCACCGTATAGTTATGTCGCTCCAGATAACCCGGGTCATTCCAGACCTTAGGCAGAATATCTTTGCGCGCCAGCGTCGGCGGCACGTTCCACGGCGGGTTAACCACCACGTTATTCAGCGCGCTGCTCATCATTGGCGTTTTACGGTCAGGTCGGCCGACAATCACGCGGGACGCCAGCACTTCACTACCGTCCTGATAGTAGACCAGGGAGTACGCCGGAATGTTGACCATAATGCCGGTGGATAACGTGCCCGGCAGCAAGCGCAAGCGCTGGATATTCAACGCCAGCACTCCAGCCCGCTGGGCCGGAGAGACGTTCAGCCAGTCGCGAGTAGATGGACCAATCACGCCGTCAGCGCCCAGCCCCTGCGCGGCCTGGAACTGCTTCACTGCGGCGACCAGCTCGCGATCGTAAGCGGCGGGCTTATTGCTCAACGCAACGGCGGTTTTCTCTTTTACCGGCGCCGACGGGCTGACGACCGCATTTTGCGTCTCGTCACCGGGCAGCGCAATTTTAGGGCCGCTGTCGAGAATGCCGGAGCGTTTCATAATTTCGCGGATCGCAGGCACATCGCTACTCCACTGCCCCGGACGCAGCGTTGTGGTGCCGCGCAGCTGAGGCCACGGGCGGGAATCCGCAACCAGCTCAAGAAGCGACTGATGCATCGTGGCATACTGCGGATGGGCAGGCGCAAGGCTTGCGATAAAGCGCGGCAGTTCGCCGTTATCCAGCGACAGCTGCCACTGGTTAATGACGGACAGCGCAGGCGTCGCCAGCTTGTACGGCTTACTGCTGTATAACCAGCGGTTGCCGTTCACCGAAATCCCCGCAACAAACTGTAAGTAGCCCATCATGGCATCAGACAGCACCACGTCACGCGCTTGTCCGGTCACGGCAGGATCGGTCAGGAGTTCAACCCAGGTCGTGAACTGCGGCTGAAAACCTGCAATCGCCACTTCAGCCAGCTGCTGCTGGAAGGCACGTACCGCCTCGCGATTTTCCCACATCGGTTTCATATCGCGCGCAGCGTAAAGCAGCGTGAGCTGGTTAATATAAGCGGGAGTATAGCCCGAGGGCAGCCCGGTCATAAGCTGCTGACGTAATGATCCAGTATCGATGCCTTCCGGCAGCGGTTTAATGCCGGCCATGATGGCCGTCGCCGGAGACTGATCCAGCGGTTGTGACAGCGACGTCGGCTGCGCGCCCATCGTCGCGGAGCTGTCAGTCGGTACAATTTCAGGCTCATCGGCCTGAGCGGTAAACAGTGGAGCAAACATCACTGTCAGGCACAAACTCAGCGCAGACAGCTGACGACCACGATTCTTCTTAAGCAACATCCCTTGCCCCCTGTTTTTCACGACATGCCCAGTATTCTGGAGCTTTCCTTCAGTATAGAAAGGCATACACGCTGCTGCCTTGCCTTATGTAAAGAAGTTTAAAGATAACGCAGCCCTGAACACAAGTTAAGTGAATAAAAAAAGCGGCGCATGAGCGCCGCTATTTGTCGCACCCCAGGTTAAGAGGCGTCAGCCGTGCCCGGTAATGACTCCGGTGGCTGCGGGGCGAAACCACGCAGGCCCACGACGTGCACGTGTTCACTGTTCTGGAACACCTTACGCACCAGCTTATAGGTTGTCCCTTTTTCCGGACTGATGTTTTCCGGCGCCGCGATGATGAGCTGCATATCGAGTCGCTCGCAAAGCTCAAACAGCGTGGCGATGGAGCGGGCGTCGAGACGCGCGGCTTCATCGAGGAACAGCAGACGACATGGAGAGATGTCTTTGCCGCGCAGACGACGCGCTTCATCTTCCCAGCTCTGCACCACCATCACCAGAATCGACATACCGGTACCGATGGCTTCACCGGTAGAGAGCGCACCGGATTCCGCGCGCAGCCAGCCGTCTGAGCCACGGTTAACCTCAACTTCCATTTCCAGATAGTTGCGGTAGTCCAGCAGCTCCTCGCCGATGGTTTGCGGCGTACGCTGGCCCATGTCAATCTGCGGATTCAGACGCTGATACAGCTTCGCCAGCGCTTCGGAGAAGGTCAGGCGGTTACTGTTGAACAGATCCTGGTGCTGCTCATGCTGTTCAGACAACACGTCCAGCAGCGTGGAGTGCGCCTCGCGCACGTTCACGTTCAGCCTCACGCTGTTGACCTGGCCAAACGACACGCTTTGCAGGCCCTGGTTCAGCTGACGGATACGGTTCTGCTCGCGCTGAATGGTTTTACGAATAATATTCGCCACGCTGCGGGAGCTGATTGCCAGCTTTTGCTCGCGGGAGGTCAGCTCTTCCGTCAGACGGCCCAGCTCGATCTCCATCTGTTCGATCGCTTCAACCGGATCGTCGGTACGGATGATGTCCTGACGGATACGCTCGCGCAAGTGCTGATACACCGCCACGAAGAACTGGATTTTGCGCTCAGGACGCTTCGGATCTTCGGACATGCGCAGCACGTCGCGCAGGTGTTCGTTATCCGCCACCGCCAGACGCAGCGCGCCCAGCGCCTTATCCGACATAGAACGCAGTTCATCGGCCGACAGATACGCCAGCTCGCGGCGGTGCAGACGACGCTCCACGTTGTTGTCTTTCACCATGCGCATCACCGCGCACCAGCCCGCCTTCGCGGTCACAACCTGCTCGCGCATCTCGTGATAGTCACGTTCCAGCTTGCGCAGGCGACGCGTCAGGTTGTCCATCTCCGCTTCACAGAAGGTCAGCGCTTTTTCCAGCTGATTACGACGCGCACGGTTGTTGCTGAGCTGAGCATGCAGCTCATCGCGGCGAATACGTGCCCGCTCTTCTGCACCGCTGTCGGCGCGCACGCCAATGTCCTGCAACTCTTTATGCAGGTCGTTTAACAGCTCTTTCTTGGTGTCGAAGGAGCTTTTCAACGACGCCATCACCTGACTGTACTGGCTCAGCTGTGCGGCGTGAGTACGCATCGCTTCGCGCGCGCGCGTACGTTCCGCTTCCGCCAGCTCAAGGCGCTGGCGCAGCTTTTCATTAAGATCGCTGTTCCCGCTCAGCATTTCTGCTGAATCGGAGTAGCCGAAGTGCGCGCGACGTTGCACTACTTCCGTCAGGGCAAACGCCTGCTGACGCGCTTCGCGCTGCACCTGCTGTGACCAGGCGTAATCCTCTTTTAACTGTTCAAACTGTTCCGGGTCGCTCTGGAGAACGGAAACCATCGGCTCCAGCTTCGCCAGCTGATTGCCGTGCTGCTGCACAAAGCGCGCGGCTTCCTGCGCCTCGTCCAGTCGTTCCTGAATTTCATCCACGCGGTCGGCGAGCGTATCGTCCGCCAGCAGGTTCAGGCGCGGCAGAATGCGGTTAAGCGCCGCAACGCCCTCTTTCGCCTGCTCGAACTGGACGCGGCTCTGCTGGTTGTCATTTTCATGGCTAGCCAGCGCACGCTCCAGCTCACCGCGGCGGGTGTTGAGCTTGCGAATTTCGGCTTCCGGATCGGGCTCAAAGGCCACGCCCAGATGGCTGCCGATAAAGCGGCTGAACGCCTGATGCAGACGCTGCGTTTTTTGTACATCAAACGACAGGGTCGCAAAACGTTCAGAAAGCGTTTCGCGCTCGGCATGCAGGCTTTCAATGCGGCTTTCACGCGCGGCGCGGCCAAACAGCGGCAGTTCCGGGAAGCGCGAATAGCGCCACTGGCGATCGGCGATTTTCACCACCACCGCTTTTTCCAGCTCGTCAACGCTGAATACGCTGTCATCAAACGACTGCGGATCTCCTTCGATGAGGTAGAGATCTTCCGGGCAGTCTTCCAGCCCTGCAAGCTGGTCAGAAATCAGCGACAGATCCGGCACCACAATCGCGTTACGGGATGGACCGTACAGCGCGGAGAAGTACGGCGCATCGTCCAGACCAACATCGTCGTAAATTTCAGACAACAGCACGCCGCCGAAACGCTCGGCTAAGGCATTCAGACGCGGATCTTCTGAGCCGCCAGGCTGGCTTAAACGCTCGATTTCTTCATCGACGTCACGCTTGCGCGTGCCCACTTCGTCACGCTCAACAATCGCTTCACGCTCACGCTCCAGCAGCTGTTGCATGTATTCGGTGACGTCCTGGCTGGAGGCAAACTCCTGGCCACACTGTTCGCTGAGCTGGTTCAGGCTGCTTTGTGCAGCCAGCCAGATCGGCGCACGCTGTAAGAGCGTCTTCGAACGGGACTGAAGCTGTTCCAGCTCCTGACGCAACGTCATGCGCTGTTCGCTGGCATTCGATACGGTATCGGACAGGGCCGCAATACGCGCTTCCAGTTCCTGATGCAGGGCCTCAAGCTCGTCGAAATCGTAATTTTTACCCTGACGCTTGCAGAATTCCGCCAGCAGACGCTCGGCTTCCTGCTGTTCACGCAGACGCTGTTCCAGCTCGTTCAGGCGCATGCGCAGCGGCTGCACCTGTTCGGCCAGATGGCGTTGATTGACGCCGTCGCGCAGCAGCTCACGGGCAACGTCCCACGCTTCGTTACGCGCCAGCGGACCGTTAATCGCCACCACCAGCTGGTACGCCTGCTCAAACTGGCTATGCGCCGTTTGCGCCACGCTCATTTTCTGATCGAGAGAAAGCAGTTTCTCAGTGGCTTCCTGCTCTTTGGCCTGGAAGGTATCCAGCCATTCGTCAGCGCTTTCCGGGGTCAGGTCCGGCAGATGGCACAGCTCTTTGGCACGCTGCAACGCCTGCAACGCCTGGTTGTACTGAATCGCACGCGTCTGCTGCACGTCCAGCGCCTGTTGGTAGTCAGCGAGCTGGCTTTTCAGCTCATCCACTTCCAGCTCGGCGGCTTCCGCGCGGGCTTCGTTCTCTTCCTGCAATTCGGCAGCTTCGGCCACCACTTCATTTTGCTCTTCAAGACGAATTTGCAGCTCATCAAGATCGGCTTCGTAGCGCTCGATTTTTTCCTGCTGACGCAGCGCGGTCTGCACCAGATTCAGATGATCGCTGGCCGCCTGGTAATCGGCTTCCAGATCCCCTTCCGCACCATTGTGCTCGCCCAGTTCGCGCGCCATTTCGACATGCTTATACTGCTCGGCCACCAGCTGTTTGCGGGAGGTAAACAGCTCGCGGCGATACTCCAGCGCCTGATCGAGATGAATACGGCGCTCGTTGGCGTGGCGCATATAGTCCGCCGCCACGTAGTTGGTGGCTTCGCTGATCAGGTGCTTAAACAGGTCCCGGTCAGACTGCGTAACGCGAATCGCTTCCAGCGTCATGCGGTTTTCACGCAGCGCGGCTTCCATATCCTGGAAGGCCTTACGCACGCCGCTGTTTTCCGGCAAAAGGTAGTCGCGCAGGGAGCGGGTAATGGCGCTGGAGATACCGCCGTACAGGGAGGCTTCAATCAGACGGTAGTATTTACTACGATCTGACGCGCTGCGCAGACGACGGGCTACCACGCCGAGATCGAACATCAGAGAGTGGTAGTCGGTAATGGAATTAAACTGCTTAAACTGTACGCCTTCGATGGCTTCCAGCTTGTCTTTCAGCTCCTGGAGCGTCAGGACGCGTGCCTGACGTTCATTCAGGGTTTCCGTCAGCAGCGCGGTTGGCTGTACGGAGGTAGGCAGCCCCTGGATCGCAAACGGTTTGATATCTACTTTACGGTCGCGGCCGGCAACCTGTTGCAGACGCACGCCAACAACCACGCGCTGATGGCGGGAGTTGATCACGTCCAGCACTGAATAACAAACGCCCGCTTTCAGCTTACCGTGCAGACCTTTATCACGAGAGCCGCTCGTGGCGCCCGCTTCAGTGGTGTTACGGAAGTGCAGCAGGGTCAGGTCAGGTATCAGCGCCGTCACGAAGGCCGCCATGGTGGTGGATTTACCCGCCCCGTTACCGCCGGAGAGCGTTGTCACCAGCTCATCCAGATCGAAGGTTCGGGCAAAGAAGCCGTTCCAGTTAATCAGCGTCAGTGAGCGAAATTTACCGCGTTCAATCATTACTCTTCCTCCCCGCTATCCGGCTGATTCTCTTCGTGCTCGTCATTGAGCTGCAAATGGTTTTCCACCGGCATCGCTTCACCGTCACGTATCATGCGCAGCTGCGCTTCACGCGCATCATCACCCGCACGCACGTCGGCGCCAAAACGGAAGACCGATTCGGTGATGCGGAACTTGCTGCTGTCGTGACCCATGAACCAGACCATTCCCAGACGGCGTAGACGGTTAAGGGATGAGCGAACTTTTTCCTGTAATTTCTGACGGTCCAGATCGGACCCCGTTGAGCGGTTATTCACCAGCTTGAGCAGCTTGCTTTCATCCGCCAGCGACAGCAGCTCATCGTAAAGCTCCTGCTGGGTGAAGATCCCTTCATTCGCCAGACGTTCCGGGCTGAGATAGAGGTAGCAGAGAATTTTGCCGACCATCATATCCAGTTCGGAAAGCACCGAGCGCGGAATAAGCGTGGTAGAGCGCGGACGCAGGTAGAAAAACCCTTCCGGCGCGCGGATCAGCTCAACGTTATAGCGAGCGTAAAACTCTTCCAGGTACTCCTGAAAGTCCATCAAAAAGGCGTGATTATCCAGCTCGTCAAGGCCAATGTGACGACCGGCACGCAGCTGGCTGTCCAGCGCCGGAAACAACGGATTCGCCAGCGCCTGTGCCAGCTTAACTGGCATCACTTGTTCAATATTTGTCAATGACATGCGCCTGTACCTTGGCTCCGTAATCGTTAATCGGCTGCCACTTCGGCGGCAGTCCGGTGAAATCGGCTTGTGCGATGCCCAGGCGCACCGCCTGGTCTACAACAATGCGGGCAACATCGAAGTGGCGCGCGCGCGGATACTGCGCCAGATAGTCGCGTACCACGAGGCCAAGATCCAGCGGTGCTTGTCTGGTTTTGTAGACAGCGAGCTGTTCTTCGATCATCGCCGCAAGCTGCTCGCGAATTTCGTTAAATTCTTCGTATTCCAGATCCGGCGGCAGTTCACCGGTGACCTCTTCATCGCGCAGCGCCATCTCTTCGTCGCGCATATCCAGCAGACGATCGGCGTTGGCGTGGGTCAGCGCCCACGGCGCATCGAAATAGGTCTGTACCGACTGGCGCAGACGTTGAGCAAAGACGCGATTCTTATCCATATCGATGGCGGTACGGATAAATTTATGCACGTGGCGGTCGTAACCGATCCACAGGTCGATTGACTGCTGGCCCCAGCTGATAATGCGGTCAAGCTTGCTCTGCAAATCAAACACCAGACGGTCGATAAAATGCAGATCGTCGTGCGCCATTGTCGCGTCCTGGATGCGCAGCAGATTGGCCTGTAGCTTATCCCCCGCCGCCTCCAGCGTATCCTGCAACTCACGCAGCGTACCGGACGTTTCTGACAGCAAGAGTTCACAGCTGGAGATAGCCGCACGCCAGTCTTTATTAAGCAGTTGAGCGATATCGTCTTTCACCTGCTGCTGCTGTTCGTCCATCAGACGTTGAGTCAGATCGATACTGTCGAAAATCTCGGCGACCGAGTATTTCAGCGGCGCGTAAACGTTGCGATGCCAGTGGAATTCGTCACCGTTTTCATCAGCCGCGTCGGCGGCACGCTTCAGCTCACCTGCAACAATAGAGAGCTGCATGGAGAGACGCAGCGTGGAAAATTCGCGCTGGCGGATGTAATAGTCGGTAATGCCAATGCCCAGTGGCGTAAGACGATAGATGGCGTTTCCTTCCGCCTGCTCGCTGGTAAAGCGGTTCAGCAGACGTTGACGCACCATATCATTGATTGCGTTGTTGGCACGCACGCTAATGGTTTCGCTGGTTTGCTCAAACGCATCACTGACGTGGCGGAACGCATCCACCAGTTCGCCTTCACTCATTTCGCCATCCAGGCGTTCGCCGTTTAGCGTCGCAACCGCCAGCAGGAATGAGAGTCTGTCTACCGGCAGCGAGATGGAGAAATCGTTTTTCCTGGCCCAGGCAACCAGTTCGGGGACTGTCTGGGAAAATTCACTCATAGATTATCCTTGCATCTGCGGCTTGCGCGCGGTGACGTGTATATAGCGGCCAAGGCTCAGATAAGGCTCCTGGCGGCAGTACCGCGTCTCTATTTCTGTTAAGGCGTCTAAACAGTCATCCTGTTTTTGTTTATCACGCAGATAATCATGAAACACCCTCACGCCGGTTTTGCCGGTAATTTCCCAACCGATCTCCTCCAGCCAGCCATAGACCTGCTGCGGTTCACGGGGGAAATCCGGTGAAAGCGTGCGTCGTTTCTTTTTATACATGCCCTGCTGTACGTAGCCAAAATTGCCGACCAGCACGTTTCGCATTAGCAGGCCGTTGGCATTGTAAAACATCAGCGATAACGCACCGCCCGGGCGCAACATCGACCACAGCGTTTTTAACATCGCCTGGGGTTCGGCGATCCATTCGAGCACAGCATGAAACAATATCAGATCAACCTGCGTTTCCAAATGCTGCGGAATGTCCTGAGCGGCGCAATGTATAAAATGCATGTTGTCGCTCACACCTTTCTCTTCTGCCGCTCGCCCGGCGCGCGCAACCATCTCGGCAGAAAGATCGCAAAGCGTGACGTGATGTCCCCGCTGCGCCATCAGAATTGCAGTCTGACCTTCCCCACCGCCGGCATCCAGCACGCGCAACGGTCGGTCACCGAATTCAGCCAGCAGCTTGTCCAGATCCTGCCAGAGGATCGTCTGACGAAGCTGACCTTTGGTGGTGCCATAAATGTTGCGCGAAAACTTTTCCGCGATGTCATCAAAATTGCGATCCCGCATTGGGAGGGTTCCACTCACTGCAAAACCGCTATTTTGTCACACCCGCGCGGAGAATGAACCACTCTGGTGTAATATCACCGACAATCGCCTGCTGTATGGTTAAAAAAGGAACCAAAAAGGATGCTTTTTACCCTAAAAAAATATATCGGAGGCATGATGCTTCCCCTTCCCCTGCTGTTGCTTCTCATCGCGCTGGGGCTGGCAATGATATGGTTTAGCCGCTTTCAGAAAAGCGGTAAATCCCTTGTTACCGTGGGCTGGCTGGCGCTGCTGTTACTCAGCCTGCAACCGATCGCTGACGGTTTATTACGTCCGATTGAAAACACCTACCCGACGTGGCAGGGAAATCAGAAGGTGGGCTATATCGTGGTGCTGGGCGGCGGGTATACCTGGGATCCGAACTGGGCGCCCAGCTCGAACCTGATCAACAACAGCCTGCCGCGCCTGAACGAGGGGATCCGCCTGTGGCTGGCCAATCCTGGATCGAAGATGATCTTCACGGGCGCTGCGGCAAAAACCAACCCGGTCAGTACCGCTGAAGCAGGAGCAAGAGTGGCTGAATCACTTGGCGTACCGCGTTCCGCCATCATCACGCTGGATAGCCCAAAAGATACCGAAGAAGAGGCGGCGGCGGTGAAACAGGCCATCGGTGATGTGCCGTTCCTGCTGGTGACTTCTGCTTCACACCTGCCGCGCGCAATGATTTTCTTTGAGAAGCAGGGCCTGCATCCGCTTCCTGCTCCGGCAAACCAGCTGGCCATTGACGCCCCGCTCAATCCGTGGGAACGGATAATCCCGTCCCCGGTATGGCTGATGCACAGCGACCGCGTCGGCTACGAGACGCTTGGCCGCTTGTGGCAGTGGCTTAAGGGTTCGTCAGGCAAGCCAGGGCAGGAGTGATTTTGCGGCCAGATCGAAACTGGCGCGATTAAAGCGCCCGGTGTTGACCAGTTGCGCCACCTCATCCCAGAGAAGATAGAGCCAGCGTCGCCAGAGAAAGGCCTCCGCAACGGGGGCGCGCTGAAGATAGTGCCAGAGCAAATCTTCCGCCGCCCCGCCCTCGCTCAGCCTGAACAGTTCGTACTCGCGCGGCGCCCAGAGCATGATCCCCGGCCCGACCATCGCCAGCAGTTGGTCGCTGCGCGAGTCTTTAAGCATACTGCGTAGCGTGAAGTTGCCGTGAACCAGCACGCAGTTGTCGTTAAAACCCTCAAACAGCGTCGGCAGACATTCCCGGGTGCGGAACAGAATACGTTTGTCCTGCATCGTTAAGCCGGTGTTGTTGAACTGGTTCAGCGTGCCCCACAGCACTTCGACACGCTGGCGATACCACAGCGGCCACAGGTTTTCCTGGGTGCTGTCTACCGCGCCAACAAGACCCCGGCTGTCCTGCCGATGCCAGGCAAGCAGAGCCTCGACAATCTGATCTTTCAGCTGTTCCCAGCGCTCCGGTGTACGCGTCGGGGCTTCAACAGAAACCCCGCGTAAACGCTCGATAAGCAGAACATCCGGGCCGGGATGCTCCTCATGGGTCATCACGCCGTAGACCGTCGGCATACGGACAGTCCCTTCCCGCGCCAGCATCGACATTTTCCAGGCCAGCTGTCTGGCGACGCCCGGCGAGGTAAAACTTCTGGCCATCAGCGGCATGGGGTTTCCCTGACTGTCATACAACGACCAGAGTGCGGTATCGGCCTTTTCATTCACGCATTCCACCCGGCTTAGCTTTTCGCCAAGGAGATGGCTGAGTTCAGCACGCAGCTGTTCCATATGAGATTACCCCCATTAAGACTACTGCTTTTATAATGAGCGCGCGAAACCCGGATGTCACCCGGTAGAGATCAATAATGAAAAAGAAAAGGAAAATTGCCTGGCGGGAGAGCATCCCCCCCAGACGAGGGGATGCCAGCGAATTAACGCATTTCGACGCGTACGCGCTCGAGATCTTCAGGGGTATCCACGCCGGTGCCTGGGATTTCCTGGGCAACCGCAACGTGAATTTTCTCGCCGTACCACAGCACGCGAAGCTGTTCGAGCATTTCAATATGCTCCAGCGGGCTTGGTGCCCAGGCGACGTAGCGACGAATAAAGCCGGCGCGGTAGCCGTAAATACCGATGTGGCGCAGGAAGGTTTCGCCGATTGTCTCTTTCGATTGCGCGAAACGATCGCGATCCCACGGAATGGTGGCGCGGGAGAAATAGAGCGCGTAGCCCTCTGCGTCCATGACCACTTTCACCGCATTCGGATTGAACGCCTCTTCAGCGTGGTGAATCGGCACCGCGAGGGTTGCCATCCCGACCTGACGCCGAGCCAGGTTGTCGGCCACCTGACGGATAATCGCCGCCGGGATCATCGGCTCATCGCCCTGCACGTTCACAATCACCGTCTCGTCGCTGAAACCACATTTTTCGACGACTTCCGCCAGGCGCTCGGTGCCTGACTGATGATCGGCACGGGTCATGCACACTTCCCCACCCGCGGCCTCAACCGCTCGCGCGACATCCGGGTGATCGGTGGCGACGATGACACGTCCGGCGCCCGATTCGCGTGCCCGTTCAAGGACATGCACAATCATCGGTTTGCCATTGATATCCACCAGCGGTTTACCTGGCAGGCGCGTTGAAGCATAACGCGCAGGGATAATGACAACAAAACTCATGGTTTGATCTCTTCTGCCACCAGTGAACGGGCTTCATTTTCCAGCAGGACCGGAATACCGTCACGCAGCGGGAACGCCAGGCTGTCCAGTTTGCAAATCAGCTCTTGTTTATCCTGGCTGTAATACAGTTTGCCGTTGCACACCGGGCAGGCAATAATTTCTAGTAAACGGTGATCCATAGTTCCTCCGTATGGGTAATCCCTAAAGCTTATCATATTCCCTTTTCAGGGAGTGTCTGTTTCCCAGCCATCTCGGCAGGTCGCAAACAGCTCCACAGGCACGCGACCGAGTACAATTTCATGCGCCCCCTGCCAGCGCGCAAATTCACTGAGCGCAGTCGTTAACCCTTTTTCCAGGCCAGCCGTCACCTTTATGCCCTCTTCCAGCCAGAGCGCGATAATTTCAAGCATGCCGGTTTTACGGTGCATTTTAGCGTCCATGCGCCCGACAAGCTGTCCTTTGTGCAGCAGCGGCAAAACAAAATAACCATACTGACGCCTGGGCGCCGGGGTGTAGCATTCCAGACGGTAGCTGAAATCAAACAGCTGTTCGGCCCGCTTTCTGTCCCAGACAACGGGGTCGAACGGCGACAGCACGGCACTGTGGGTCGCCTGGAGTTTGCCCTCCTGCGCCTGCGCCAGCAGAGGGAACAAATCCGCATGCAGCCACATTTCACCTAACGACTCTACCGAGACCGGCATGACGCGCTGTTCGCGCTGCCACGTTTCGAGCAGTGGTTTTAGCTGCGGCTGACGCAGACGATAATAATCCGCCAGCCACTGCGGGCGGAAGATGCCAAGGCTGCGGGCGCTGTTCCCGAGCATGATGGCTTCGGCTACCTCCTGAGACAGCAGGTCACGCGTATCGTCCCAGTGAGGCATAACGCGGTGCGTGAGGTCATAGACGCGCTGAAAGTTGCGGCGCTCGACCACCATCACTTTGCCCGACGTAAACAGCCCTTCAAGATGGCGTTTGTGCGGTTTCCACTCCCACCATCCGCTGGCGCCTTTTCGCGGGTGTTCAAAATCCGCGGAGCGTACCGGACCGTTTTTCTGAATATGGGCAATCAGTTGTTCTATTTCATCCGCGTGTTCCACCATCCACTCCTGGCGGTATTTCCAGCCCATTTTGTCCGGGGCGAGCATGCGGTGACGCACCAGTGCAAAATCGCTGCGCGGGAGAAAACAGGCTTCATGCGCCCAGTATTCCATCAGTTCGCCCTGACTCAGCGCATTATCCAGCCACTGCGGAGGATAATTTCCCAGGCGGCTAAACAGGACCAGATACGGGCTACGCGCCACGATGTTAATGGTGTCGATTTGCAGCAACGACATGCGTTGCACGGTAGAGAGGATATCAGCTGGCTGCGCGCGGCGGCGGGGCTTTTTCAGAAGCCCCTGGGCGGCAAGATGCAGGTTTCGTGCGGCTGCAAGTGAGAGTTGCGGTAGAGACATGCGTTTTCCTGTCAGTCAAAGCACCACCGGAACCGCGTAGAAGTTACTGCACTAACGCGAGCAGTTCCTTGAGCAAATGTTCCGGCTGTTCGCCGCTGAGTTCAGCGTCAACCGGCAGATACCACCAGTTTTCTTTCGCAAAGGCCCCGCATTTTACCGCGTCTTTTTCCGTCATGATCAGCGTCTGGCCCGGCGCTGCCAGCCTTTCAACCTCTTCGGCAACTAACGCCTGGTGATCGGCCAGCGGCACCCGTTTATCAAGCTTTGCGCCGCACTTCTCCAGCGTTGCGAAGAAACGCGGCGGATGACCTATACCGGCCATCGCAACCAGATGTTCCAGTTGCGCGACATCTTTACGCTCGCCGGTCAGCATATTTACGGCCTGTCCGGGACGAAGAAGCATCGGGATTTCGCCCGCTCTGGCTTCACCACCGTTCACAATCACGGCATCGACGGTTTTCAGGCGCGACGCACGCTCGCGCATTGGACCGGCTGGAAGCCACCAGCCGTTGCCAAAACGCCGAACGCCGTCAATGACCACGATCTCTTTATCACGCGCCAGCGCGTAATGCTGCAAACCATCATCGGTAATGATGATTTGTACATCATGCTCCGCAAGCAGTGCCTTCACGGCATCACTGCGCACCGGCGATACCGCAACCGGCGCGCCTGTACGCTGGTAAATCAGTACCGGCTCATCGCCGGCTTCAGCGGTTGTCGTAGCTGGGCTCAGCACCAGTGGATACTGCGCCGCTTTACCACCGTAACCGCGTGAGACAACTCCCGGGCGGATACCGCGCCTCTGGAGCTGTTCTACCAGCCAGATCACCACCGGGGTTTTGCCGTTTCCACCCGCCGTCAGGTTGCCGACCACCACCACCGGTACCGGTGCGCGCCAGGCGCGCTTGATCCCGAGGCGGTAAAGCAGACGAATAGCACCGCTCACCAGGCCATACAGCCAGGAGAGCGGGAGAAGCAGCACCCACAGAGGGGATTCACCCGACCAGATGCGTGCAATCATTGACCGAACTGCATTTTATGAAGCTGCGCGTAAACACCACGCTGTTCCAGCAGGTCCGCATGGCTGCCGCGTTCAACGATCACGCCATCTTCCACCACCACGATTTCGTCAGCCTGTTCGATGGTCGACAGACGGTGCGCGATAACCAGCGAGGTACGGTTTTTCTGTAATTCATCCAGAGCAGACTGGATAGCGCGTTCAGATTCCGTATCCAGTGCGGACGTTGCTTCATCGAGGATCAGAATCGGGCTGTTGCGCAGCAGCGCACGGGCAATCGCGATACGCTGACGCTGACCACCAGAGAGCAGCACCCCGTTTTCGCCAATGATCGTATCCAGACCGTTATCCATTTTGTTAATGAAGTCCATCGCATAGGCCATACGCGCCGCATTCTCAATCTCTTCACGGCTGTACTCTTCGGTACGGGCATACGCAATGTTGTTCGCCACCGTATCGTTGAACAGATGCACGTTCTGCGAGACCAGCGCAACCTGGTTACGCAGCGACTGGAGGGTATATTCCCGCAGGTCGTGACCATCAAGCAGGATCTCGCCCTGGTCGATATCGTAGAAACGGGTAATCAGGCTGGCTATGGTCGACTTGCCCGAACCGGAACGACCAACCAGCGCGACGGTTTTACCCGCCGGGATGGACAGGCTGATGTCACGCAGCGCCGGCACTTCACGGCCTGGATAGGTAAAGGTCACGTTACGGAATTCCAGGTCGCCTTTAGCGCGCTCGATCACGCGTGTACCTTCATCTTTTTCCTGTTCGGAATCGAGGATGCTGAACAGCGTCTGACAGGCTGCCATCCCGCGCTGGAACTGGGCGTTGACGTTAGTCAGCGATTTCAGCGGACGCATCAGCGCGATCATGGATGAGAACACCACGGTAATGGTACCCGCAGTCAGGGTTTCCATGACGCTCGGGAAGCTTGCGGCATACAGGACGAAGGCCAGGGCCAGAGAGGCAATCAGCTGAATGATCGGATCGGAAATCGACGAGGCCGATACCATTTTCATCCCTTGCAGACGCATTCTGTTGCTGACCTTGTCAAAGCGTTTGGTTTCGACTTCCTGACCGCCGAAGATCAACACTTCCTTATGGCCTTTCAGCATCTGCTCGGCGCTGGTAGTCACCTGCCCCATCGTATTCTGCATATTTTTACTGATGTTGCGAAAACGCTTTGATACCACGCGGATCGCGATGGAGACAATCGGCGCCAGCACAATAAGGATCAGCGACAGTTGCCAGCTGTAATAGAACATCATCGCGAACAGGCCGATGATGGATGCGCCTTCACGCACAACGGTAATCAGTGCGCTGGAAGAGGACGACGCAACCTGCTCTGAATCGTAGGTAATACGCGACAGCAGGGTACCGGTTGACTGCTTGTCAAAGAATGAGACCGGCATCCCCATCATATGGCTGAATAACCGACGGCGCATGGTCATCACCACTTTACCGGATACCCAGGAGATGCAGTAGCTGGATACATAGCTGGAGATTCCGCGTAAGATCATCAGCCCAATAACCACCAGCGGCATCCATAGCAGCACTGAACGATCCGTTTTACCGAAACCGTCATCCAGTAACGGTTTGAGAAGCGATAACATAAACGTATCGCTGGCTGCGTTGAGGATTAACGCTACGCCCGCCACGATCAAGCCTGCTTTGAAAGGAGCAATCATCGGCCAGAGCCGGCGGAACGTTTGCCACGTGGAGAGATCTTTGTCGTTATGCATTCAAAAAACCAGCATTTGTTGAAATAGCCGCATATTCTACCCGTTATCTACGGGCGCGCCAAACCACTGATGATACCAACGCGGTAAATAGTGTTCACGTAAGCGGCGAATTTGCCGACTTTGGTGCGAAAACGTCACAGATATCTGTCCGGACTGCGGAGTATCAAGCCAGAGATATCCCTCAGTTCGATAGCGCCTGACTACTTTGATGGAAGGGAAACGCCACGCGTTATAGCGGGCCATCGAGGCCAGCGAAACCTGTCCCTCCACGCGCTGTAGCAGCGGTGTTGAAGATGACGTGTTACTTCCATGATGCGGCACCTGAATCAGTGTAGACGCTAGTTGACGCCAGCGGTGGCTCAGCATTGCCAGTTCTGCCTGCCCTTCAATATCTCCGGTCAGTAAAACGCTTTGTTCGCCGTCATCGATTTTTACCACGCAGGAGCGGTTGTTACCTTTTGCCGAGGTATTTTCGGGTGGCCAGTGCACGGAGAACGTTAAACCCTGCCACTGCCATCGCTCTCCACGAAAGCAAGGAAGATGCCCGGCCCAGGATAAGGGGCTTCTGATCCACATTGCGGGCCAGGCAGCTTTTAGCGATGCCAGTCCCCCCGCGTGGTCGAGATGTTCATGGCTCAGGATCACCCCTTCCGGCCTCAGATGATGCCAGCGTAGCCAGGGGATAATCAGCTGCTGCGCACTGTCCCCACCGGGCCATGCCAACCCAGTGTCATACAGAATGGCCTTCCCGTGACGCTCAATGACCATCGCCAGCCCCTGCCCTACATCCAGCATATGCAGGGACCAGCTGTCTGTTTTGGCCCTGTGCCAGAGGGGAAATGCCAGCACCACGCTGCCTGCCAGACAGACTGCGGGTACTGCGCTGAAGGCCCTGAATCGCCAGCCAATGATCAGCAGCCATGGCAGTAACGTCAGGTATTGCCAGCGTTCATCAACGTCCTGCCAGCCATTCGGTAAACGCATCAATAGCCAGAAAAGCCCTGCCAGAGATTTATCGGCAGCCAGCCAGACGATACTTTCCAGCGTCGCCACCGGAAACAGATGCAGAAACATGCCGAGCAGGATCAGCGGAACTGAGATAAACGTGACCAGAGGAACGGCAAACAGATTCGCCGCCAGCGAGGAGAGACTGAAACCATGGAAAATCAGCACCTGAAGCGGCAACAGAAGCAGCAGCATACCGACCTGCAAATACAACAGCGTAACCAGCGGTCGCAGGCACCGGCCACGTTGCCAGAGCGGGAGAGGCAACCACTGATACCAAAAAATAAGCGCGGCGACCGCAAACGCTGATAGCGCCAGGCTTTGTGACAGGACCGCCAGTGGATCGAAAACCAAGATCGCCGCCACGCAGGTAAGCCATACCTGCCAGGGCGACCACTGGCGACCGCTCATTTTTAACACCGCCAGTACCACAAGCGCGATAACCGTGCGCAGCGCAGGCGGCTGTAAGCCTGTTAGCCATGCGTAAAACGCGGCAAAAATCAGCCCTGCCAGCAAGGGGATTTGCCAGATAATCCAGCGGCCCGGCAGGAAGAACTGGATGCCTCGCGCCAGAAACCAGATGACAGAAGCGGCCAGCGCAATATGCAATCCCGAGATTGCCATCAGATGCATCGTTCCGGTCTCACGCATCAGGTTTTTTATCTCCCGCGAGACCGACAGCCGCTCCCCCATTCCCAGCCCCAGTATCACGGGTCCCCACTGATATGCTGAAAGCGTACTCTGTAGTGATGTCAGGTACTGCGCACGCAGGCTACAGCCTTCGTCAACGAGCGCCGCATGGGTAAACCGTCCACTCAGCGTCTGATGTCGGGCAAAGGCATTTTTCTGTGAATCATAGCCGCCATCGTTGAGTTCTCCGTGTACCACCCTGAGCCGCAGGGTCATTGCCCAGCGTTGACCCACGCAGACGTTTTGCGGCAGATAGTTGCCATACAGCGCCACGCCCATGGCAGCCCACACACGTTCTCCATTGAGGCTGACAATCCTTCCCTGATGCATCGTTGCGCCGTCCGTTGCGGTAATGACCACCTCGGCCTGCTGCGGAACTTTCGTTAAATGGTTCATCGGCCACACGCTTTCCTGAGCGGCCAGGATCCCCCAGCACATAAAAAGCAATGCTAGGCCTGAAAACCTGAGCCATTTTCTCTGCTGTACTGATAACGCAATTCCTGCGGCAATCAGCAACCAGACAATATGCAAATCTGGCAAAACGGGTAACCAATAGAGCGGGATTATGGCCAGAATGGCGCACATACTGATAACGTGGATCCCCATCTTCACCTCCATGTTTCAGGCGATTATGCGGCGGGACTGATGCGTCGTCAGACAGAAAAGGCGTGATTTACAGCGGACGCTGCAACGTTTTTTAGCGTTTACAGTAAAGAGAAAATTTAAATGCGGCGCGTATTCAGAAATGCAGGGGCGGGATACAAAAAAAGCACCCTAAGGTGCTTTCTTTAAACTCAGTTTAACCCTGATGATTAAACTCAGTTACCGTAAATATTGGCGCGATCGCGCAGTTCTTTACCCGGCTTAAAGTGCGGAACATACTTTCCTTCCAGCTCCACTTTATCGCCAGTCTTCGGGTTACGCCCGGTACGTGGTGCACGATAGTGCAGGGAAAAACTACCGAAACCGCGGATTTCAATGCGCTCGCCCTGGGCAAGAGTGGTAGCCATATGCTCCAGCATCTCTTTAACGGCATCTTCCACAGCCTTGGCAGGGATATGCGGTTGCTGACTGGCAAGTCTTTCAATCAATTCTGACTTGGTCATGATTCCTCCGGTTCCTTTCAAACCCATTAGCTGAACAGCTTATTAAACAAGGGCGGCCGTAGCCGCCCTTTGTTATTGATTACAGGACGAATCCTGCAATCTGTCAAGTCTGCTCTCCATCCTTCGCGCTGTAAATGCGTTACAGCTCAAATGATGGTGCGAACCTGAACTTACTCGCCTTTAGCTGCTTTGAAAGCTTCAGCCATTGCGTTGTTAGAGAAGTTTGCATCTTCCTGTTTGTTCACAGTTGCGATTGCATCTTTCTCATCAGCTTCGTCTTTAGCACGAACAGACAGGCTGATTGCACGGTTCTTACGGTCAACACCGGTGAACTTAGCTTCAACGTCGTCACCAACGCTCAGAACCAGAGTTGCATCTTCAACGCGGTCACGTGAAGCTTCGGAAGCGCGCAGGTAACCTTCAACGCCGTCAGCCAGTTCTACGGTTGCGCCTTTAGCGTCAACAGCAGTCACTTTACCGTTTACGATTGCGCCTTTCTTGTTCAGTGCAACCCAGTTGTTGAACGGATCTTCTGCAAGCTGTTTAACGCCCAGGGAGATACGCTCACGCTCTGCGTCAACTTGCAGAACAACTGCTGCGATTTCGTCGCCTTTTTTGTATTCACGAACTGCTTCTTCGCCTGCAACGTTCCAGGAGATGTCAGACAGGTGAACCAGGCCATCGATGCCGCCGTCCAGGCCGATGAAGATACCGAAGTCAGTGATAGACTTGATTTTACCTTCAACACGGTCACCCTTGTTGTGGGTTTCCGCGAACTGCTGCCATGGGTTGTTTTTGCACTGCTTCAGGCCCAGGGAGATACGACGACGTTCTTCGTCGATATCCAGAACCATCACTTCCACTACATCACCAACGTTAACAACTTTGGATGGGTGGATGTTTTTGTTGGTCCAGTCCATTTCGGAAACGTGCACCAGACCTTCAACGCCTTCTTCGATTTCAACGAAGCAGCCGTAGTCAGTCAGGTTGGTTACGCGACCAGTCAGTTTAGTACCTTCTGGGTAACGCTTAGCGATAGCTACCCATGGATCTTCGCCCAGCTGTTTCAGGCCGAGGGATACACGAGTACGCTCGCGGTCGAACTTCAGCACTTTAACAGTGATTTCGTCGCCCACGTTCACGATTTCGCTTGGGTGCTTAACGCGTTTCCACGCCATGTCGGTGATGTGCAGCAGGCCATCAACGCCGCCCAGGTCAACGAATGCGCCGTAGTCAGTGAGGTTCTTAACGATACCTTTGACTTCCATGCCTTCCTGCAGGTTTTCCAGCAGCTGATCGCGTTCTGCGCTGTTTTCGGATTCGATAACGGCACGACGGGAAACAACAACGTTGTTACGCTTCTGGTCCAGCTTGATTACTTTGAACTCAAGCTCTTTGCCTTCGAGGTGCAGGGTGTCACGGACTGGACGAACGTCTACCAGAGAACCTGGCAGGAACGCACGAATACCATTCAGCTCAACAGTGAAGCCACCTTTAACTTTGCCGTTGATAACACCGACCACAGTTTCAGCTTCTTCGTAAGCTTTTTCCAGCGTGATCCATGCTTCGTGACGTTTAGCTTTCTCACGAGACAGCAGGGTTTCGCCGAAGCCGTCTTCTACTGCGTCCAGAGCAACGTCAACTTCGTCACCTACCTGGATTTCCAGCTCGCCCTGGGCGTTTTTGAACTGCTCAGCCGGGATGGCAGACTCAGATTTCAGACCGGCGTCAACCAGTACAACGTCTTTGTCGATAGCAACAACAACGCCACGAACGATGGAACCCGGACGGGTTTCGATTTCTTTTAAGGATTCTTCAAACAGTTGAGCAAAAGATTCAGTCATGTTTAATCTTCAGGTTAATATTAACGTCCACCTGGCTCCGTGCCGGATGGGGTTGTTTCACATACCCGCCGTCAATCCATTGCAGCGGGGGTACTGCTAAATCGGTCGCGATTACGCGAGTGCCAGTTTTTGGCGCGCATATTGTAGCGCTTTTTCAATCACTTGCTCAATAGTTAAACTGGTTGAATCCAGCACTAATGCGTCTTGCGCGGGAACAAGTGGTGCGACGGCGCGGTTACGATCGCGGTCATCGCGCTCTTTTATCTCGGATAAAAGGCGATCAAAGTTAACACTAAACCCCTTTTCCTGCAACTGAAGCATGCGGCGATGGGCACGTTCTTCTGAAGAGGCGTCAAGGAAAATTTTCACTGGCGCATCAGGGAATACCACGGTTCCCATGTCGCGGCCGTCGGCGATCAGCCCCGGCGCTTCACGGAAACCGCGCTGGCGACGTAACAGCGCTTCACGAACGCGTGGGAAAGCCGCCACCTGAGAGGCCGCATTGGCCACTTCCTGGGTACGGATTTCACCGCTGACATCTTCCCCTTCCAGGATCACTTCAAGGTTGCCATCGGTCGAGACAAAGCGCACATCCAGATGCGCAGCCAGCGGTACCAGCGCTTCTTCAGACGCAACATCCACATGATGATGCAGCGCAGCCAGCGCCAGCACGCGATAGATTGCTCCCGAATCTAAAAGATGCCATTGCAATGCTTCCGCCATCGCTTTGCACAGAGTACCTTTCCCTGCGCCACTTGGCCCATCAATGGTGATTACCGGGGCAATTGCCGTCATCTTTTTCTCCTTAATTAAGGCATACCGTTTACATGAACGCCGCGCATTATACGCGCCAACGTGCGCAACTGTTACCTTTGCGTGCAAATTACGGAATGATTGAAGCAGAGTGTAGAAGAAATGAAAGAGGATGAGTGTCAGAAAGCGTAAGGAAATGCCGCATCAGGTGATGCGGCATACGATCATCAGGCCAGGGTGCTAATGCGCGTCAGCTGTTCGAAGTAGTCCGGGAACGTTTTTGCCGTACACTTCGGATCAAGGATAGTGACTGGCGTATCTGACAACGCCACCAGCGAGAAACACATCGCCATGCGGTGATCGTTGTAGGTGCCAATTTCTGCAAATTGCAGTTTTGCCGGCGGCGTGACGCGAATGTAGTCTTCGCCCTCTTCTACCTCGGCCCCCACTTTACGCAGCTCGGTTGCCATCGCGAACAGGCGGTCCGTCTCTTTCACACGCCAGTTGTAAATGTTTCGCAGCGTGGTGGTGCCTTTCGCAAACAGCGCAGCGGTAGCAATGGTCATCGCCGCATCCGGAATATGGTTCATATCCATATCAATGGCGTTCAGCTCACCGTGGGTACAGGAGATGAAGTCATCGCCCCAGGTCACCACCGCGCCCATTTTTTCCAGTACGTCAGCAAAACGGATATCGCCCTGCACGCTGTTGCGGCCAATGCCCGTCACTTTTACCGTACCGCCTTTAATCGCACCTGCGGCAAGGAAATAGGAGGCGGAGGAAGCATCGCCTTCAACCAGGTAGTGGCCCGGGGACTGATACTGCTGCGCTCCGCGCACCACGAAGCGCTGATAAGACTGGTTTTCCACCTCAACACCAAAGGTGTTCATCAGGTGCAGGGTGATATCAATGTACGGCTTAGAAACCAGGTCGCCTTTAATGCTGATAACGGTGTCCTGTGGTGCCAGCGGTGCGGTCATCAGCAGCGCAGTCAGGAACTGACTGGAAACGCTACCGTCAACCTCAACATTGCCGCCAGTGAATCCCCCGCGCAGACGCAGGGGCGGGTAATTTTCCTGCTCAAGATAATCAATCTGCGCGCCGCCCTGGCGCAGGGCATCCACCAGATGGCCGATCGGACGCTCTTTCATTCGCGGCTCACCGGTCAGCACAATATCGTTACTCCCCAGACACAGCGCAGCGGCCAGAGGACGCATCGCGGTACCGGCGTTACCCAGGAAAAGCTCCAGCGCTTCAGCAGAATGTAACGCGCCGCCGTTACCAGTGACTTCACAACGGGTACGATCGTCAGACAGCGCGTACTGAACGCCCAACGCTTTCAGTGCATTGAGCATATGGCGCACGTCATCGCTGTCCAGCAGATTAGTGAGGACGGTGGTGCCGTTTGCCAGAGCTGCCAGCAGCAGAGCGCGGTTCGAGACACTTTTTGAACCAGGCAGATTAATGGTGCCATCTACCCGCGCGATAGGTTGTAACGTCAGGGATTCCATGAAACTCAACTCTCAACTCAACATAATAAAAACCCCGCAGGAACGCTGCGGGGGTGAAAAACAGCCAATTAACCGTGACGACGTTCGAAGTCGATCATGAAATCAGTCAGGGCTTTAACGCCTTCCAGCGGCATGGCGTTATAGATAGAGGCGCGCATCCCGCCTACCACACGATGGCCTTTCAGCGCATGCAGACCCGCCGCGAAGGACTCTTCCAGGAACACGTTATCCAGGTTGCTGTCCGCCAGCTGGAACGGCACGTTCATGCGCGAACGGTTAGTTTTGGCGACATCGTTACGGTAGAAATCGCTCTTGTCGATCACGCCGTACAGCAGTTCAGCCTTTTGCTGATTGATCTTATCCATCTGCGCCACACCGCCTTTTTGCTTCAGCCATTTGAAGACCAGGCCGGAGAGATACCAGGCAAAAGTTGGTGGGGTGTTGAACATGGAATCGTTGTCGTTCAGGACAGTGTAATCCAGAATTGACGGGCAAGACTTATGGGCTTTCCCCAGCAGGTCTTCACGCACGATAACGATTGTCAGGCCCGCAGGACCGATGTTTTTCTGGGCACCCGCGTAGATGACGCCGTAGCGGCTGACATCCAGCGGGGTGGACAGAATGGTTGAAGAGAGGTCCGCCGTCACAATGACATTTTCGCCAAAGTCTGGCTCTTCGTGAATGGCAATACCGTCGATGGTTTCGTTCGGGCAGTAGTGAAGATACGCGGCGTTGTCAGAAAGCTGCCACTCACTCATCGGCTTCACGGCGCGCAGACCGTCAACGGTCACTTTGGCATCGATGACATTCGGCGTGCAATATTTATGCGCTTCTTTTACCGCACTGGCCGCCCAGTAGCCCGCATCAACGTAATCAGCGGTGGTTTTGTCGCCCAGCAGATTGAGCGGGATACCCGCAAACTGGCCGCGTCCACCGCCGTGACAGAACAATACTTTGTAGTTCGAGGGAATATTCAGCAGATCGCGAAAATCCTTTTCTGCCTCTTCCGCCACCTGAATAAACGCTTTACCCCGGTGGCTGACTTCCATCACCGACGTACCCAGACCGTTCCAGTCACACAGCTCCTGTTGAGCCTGTTTGAGCACATCTGTCGGTAACATTGCCGGACCTGAACTGAAATTAAAGACTTGAGCCATTTCCCCTCACCACGCTAAAAGCCATAAGTTATAACTGTGGATATCGGTTTTATCATTCAGTGACACGCGCCGCAATGTCTAAAACTGATGGCCGAAGAAATGTGTCACTCGTCACACAATACAATCTGCCGTACCGTTGTCACAAAACCGACAAAATCGCTGTCAGGTGATGCGTTTAGCCCGGCTAACCTTCGTCCATTCTGGATTCGTACAGCGGGGGCATAATTGATGATCGCCCGCCTGCATGACCACCACATGACTACATTTTATGCAGGCATACTCCCCCGCTTCAGGTACAGTTTTGTATCGTTCGATAAGCATATCCGGCAGGATGCACAGACCGGGCTTCACCTCATCGTCGGGATAGTAATAAACGCTGATTTGACCATTCGTTTCCATAATCGCCAGACGCACCTGCCCCAGTTGCTCAACACTGCTCAGACGGAGTTCCATAAAGAACTCAAACTCCGTCATATTGGCGCTTTGCACATTTTCCCAGGCCAGCTGACCGTCCTCGACGATAACGACCGGCTTCCCTTCAAGCAGATCTTCCAGCTTTTCACTTTTCGACATCAGCCACATGACAAGGCGGTAAAGCAGCGCCAGTGTGACAAAAACGATAAATACCGGCACCATCGGCACATCATCATAGAAGGCGACATCCCCCGCCGCGGAACCCAGCGTCAGGATGATCAATACTTCAAAAAGCGACATCTGCCGCACGCCGCGACGACCGGTGATTTTAAGAAACAGGAAGACCAGAACGAAGGTATACAGACTACGCAGCGCCACTTCGCCTAAAAATTCAGGGGGGACTTTATCAAACGCCATCCGCTGGAGATCGAATGCTTTCATTTTTCTATGCCTTAACAGTGAGTTACTGACAATAAGCATAGCCCAGTCTTTTATTTTCGCCGGAGATAGCACCCGTCACGCAAAACCCGTATCATTGCGCGCTTTACGTACGATAAAAGTGAACGCCATGACTCAAACGTTTATCCCCGGCAAAGACGCCGCTCTGGAAGATTCCATCGCTCGCTTCCAGCAGAAACTGACCGACCTGGGTTTTAACATCGAAGAAGCCTCCTGGCTCAATCCGGTGCCGCATGTCTGGTCTGTGCATATTCGCGATAAAGACTGTGCCCTGTGCTTTACCAACGGTAAAGGCGCGACAAAAAAAGCGGCACTGGCCTCCGCGCTGGGTGAGTATTTTGAGCGTCTGTCCACCAACTATTTCTTTGCTGACTTCTGGCTGGGCGAAACCATCGCCAACGGCCCGTTCGTTCACTATCCGAACGAAAAATGGTTCCCGCTGACCGAAGACGAT
This sequence comes from Enterobacter cloacae complex sp. GF14B, assembly GCF_004136805.1. Taxonomy (NCBI): domain Bacteria; kingdom Pseudomonadati; phylum Pseudomonadota; class Gammaproteobacteria; order Enterobacterales; family Enterobacteriaceae; genus Enterobacter; species Enterobacter cloacae complex sp. GF14B. The sequence goes on along the minus strand of NZ_QFRV01000009.1, from coordinate 17,859 downwards.
GAACTGCCGGAAGGAATTCTCGACGCGCGCCTGCGTGCCTTCTACGATCCGGAAAACGAACTGACCTCCAGCATGCTGATCGATCTGCAGTCCGGTAACGACGATCGCGGTATTTGCGCCCTGCCGTTTACCCGTCAGTCTGACGAGCAGACCGTCTATATCCCGATGAACATCGTCGGCAACCTGTATGTGTCTAACGGCATGTCCGCCGGTAACACCCGCAATGAAGCGCGCGTGCAGGGGCTGTCTGAAGTCTTCGAGCGTCATATCAAAAACCGCATTATTGCCGAATCCATCAGCCTGCCTGAAATTCCGGCAGAGGTGCTGGCGCGCTACCCGGGCGTGGTGGAATCCATCGCCAAGCTGGAAGCAGAAGGTTTCCCAATCTTTGCGTATGACGGCTCGCTGGGCGGCAAGTATCCAGTGATCTGCGTCGTGCTGTTTAACCCGACCAACGGCACCTGCTTCGCCTCCTTCGGCGCGCACCCGGACTTCGGCGTGGCGCTGGAGCGTACCGTTACCGAGCTGCTCCAGGGCCGTAGCCTGAAAGATCTCGACGTGTTTACGCCGCCAACGTTTGACGATGAAGAAGTGGCCGAGCATACCAACCTCGAAACTCACTTCATCGATTCCAGCGGCTTAATTTCCTGGGATATGTTCAAGCAGGACGCGGACTATCCGTTCGTGGACTGGAGCTTTGCCGGTACCACGGAAGAAGAGTTCGCGACGCTGATGGCGATCTTTAACGCGGAAGACCAGGAAGTGTACATTGCCGACTACGAGCATCTTGGCGTTTACGCGTGCCGCATCATCGTGCCTGGCATGTCTGATATCTATCCGGCGGAAGATTTGTGGCTGGCGAACAACAGCATGGGCGCGCATCTGCGTGAAACGCTGCTGGCTCTGCCGGGCAGCGAATGGGAGAAAGAGGATTATCTGAACCTGATCGCCCAGCTGGACGAAGAAGGCCATGATGATTTCACCCGCGTACGCGAACTGCTGGGTCTGGCGACCGGAAAAGATAACGGCTGGTACACCCTGCGCATCGGCGAGCTGAAAGCGATGCTGGCGCTGGCGGGCGGCGATCTGGATCAGGCTTTGGCCTGGACCGAGTGGACGATGGAGTTTAACCAGTCCGTCTTCTCCGCCGAGCGCACTAATTATTACCGTTGCCTGCAAACGCTGCTCCTGCTTTCTCAGGAAGACGACCGCGAGCCATTGCAGTATCTGAACGCCTTTGTGCGTATGTACGGTGCGGATGCCGTTGAAGCTGCCAGCGCGGCGCTGAGCGGTGAAGAACCATTCTACGGCCTGCAAGCGGTTGACAGCGATCTGAAAGCCTTCCCGGCGCATCAGTCACTGCTGAATGCGTATGAAAAATTGCAGAAGGCAAAAGCCGCTTACTGGTCAAAATAAGCGCATATAACATTAATGGCTGTAGGCGTATTCAATCGCCTGAGCTATATTACGGGGCAATTTCATTGCCCCTTTTTTTATTTTTCCGCAATGACGTTTAATTGTAATAATTAAGTTAACCACGGGTAAATATAAAAACGCTTACCTGAGCTTTACTGTTACTAATTATAATAAATACTCCATTTTAATTAACTGTTCCATGGGAGGCTGAAGGAAAAAATTCAACTCTTTTCATAACTTTTAAAATTTATTTTTATACGGATAATCAAATACTTACTCCGCTTTTGCTGTAAAACCATACACACTGCGGGCCTATAAGCCAGGCGAGATATGATCTATATCAATTTCTCTTCTATAATGCTTTGTTAGTATCTCGTCGCCGACTTAATAAAGAGAGAGTTAGTGTGAAAGCTGACAACCCTTTTGATCTATTACTCCCCGCTGCGATGGCGAAAGTTGCCGAAGAAGCGGGTGTCTACAAAGCCACGAAACATCCGATGACGACGTTCTTTCTGGCCATTACGGCTGGGGTGTTCATCTCCATCGCTTTCGTCTTCTATATCACAGCCACCACCGGCACTGCCGGTATGCCTTTCGGCATAGCGAAACTGATTGGTGGTATTTGCTTCTCACTGGGCCTGATTCTCTGCGTCATCTGCGGCGCCGACCTCTTCACCTCAACGGTGCTGATTGTTGTGGCAAAAGCCAGCGGAAGAATTACCTGGGGTCAACTGGGGCGCAACTGGCTCAACGTTTACGTTGGCAACCTGATTGGCTGTCTGCTCTTTGTTCTGTTGATGTGGCTCTCTGGCGAGTATATGACCGCCAACGGCGGCTGGGGGCTTAACGTCCTGCAAACCGCCGACCACAAAATGCACCATACATTTATCGAAGCCGTTGCTCTCGGCATCCTCGCAAACCTGATGGTCTGCCTGGCGGTCTGGATGAGCTACTCTGGTCGTAGCCTGATGGATAAAGCCATGATTATGGTTCTGCCGGTTGCGATGTTTGTTGCCAGCGGCTTTGAGCACAGTATTGCGAATATGTTCATGATCCCGATGGGGATTGTTATCCGCAACTTTGCAAGCCCGGAGTTCTGGACTGCTGTAGGTTCAACCCCGGAAAGTTTTTCACACCTGACGATTATGAACTTCATTACTGATAACCTGATCCCCGTCACTATCGGGAACATTATCGGTGGGGGTCTGTTAGTTGGGTTGACATACTGGGTCATTTACCTGCGTGGCGGCGATCATCATTAATGGTTGTCTCAGGCAGTAAATAAAAAATCCACTTAAGAAGGTAGGTGTTACATGTCCGAGCTTAATGAAAAGTTAGCCACAGCCTGGGAAGGTTTTACGAAAGGTGACTGGCAGAATGAAGTCAACGTCCGTGACTTTATTCAGAAAAACTATACCCCGTATGAAGGTGACGAATCCTTCCTGGCTGGTGCGACTGACGCAACCACCAAGCTGTGGGACAGCGTAATGGAAGGCGTTAAACTGGAAAACCGCACTCACGCGCCAGTTGATTTTGACACCTCCGTTGCTTCTACCATCACTTCTCACGATGCTGGCTACATCAATAAAGCCCTTGAGAAAATTGTTGGTCTGCAAACTGAAGCACCACTGAAACGCGCAATCATCCCGTTCGGTGGTATCAAAATGGTTGAAGGTTCCTGCAAAGCGTATAATCGCGAGCTGGACCCAATGCTGAAAAAAATCTTCACCGAATACCGCAAAACCCATAACCAGGGCGTATTCGATGTTTACACCAAAGACATTCTGAACTGCCGTAAATCTGGCGTTCTGACCGGTCTGCCAGATGCCTATGGCCGTGGCCGTATCATCGGTGACTACCGTCGCGTTGCGCTGTACGGTATCGACTTCCTGATGAAAGACAAATACGCGCAGTTCGTCTCTCTCCAGTCTGACCTGGAAAACGGCGTAAACCTGGAAGCGACTATCCGTCTGCGTGAAGAGATCGCTGAACAGCACCGTGCGCTGGGTCAGATCAAAGAGATGGCGGCTAAATACGGCTGCGATATCTCTGGTCCTGCTACCAACGCTCAGGAAGCTATCCAGTGGACCTACTTCGGCTACTTGGCCGCAGTTAAGTCTCAGAACGGTGCAGCAATGTCCTTCGGCCGCGTATCCACCTTCCTGGATGCGTACATCGAACGTGACCTGAAAGCAGGCAAAATCACCGAACAAGACGCTCAGGAAATGATTGACCACCTGGTCATGAAACTGCGTATGGTTCGCTTCCTGCGTACCCCAGAATATGATGAGCTGTTCTCTGGTGACCCAATCTGGGCAACCGAATCTATCGGCGGTATGGGCGTAGATGGCCGTACTCTGGTAACCAAAAACAGCTTCCGCTTCCTGAACACCCTGTACACCATGGGTCCTTCTCCGGAGCCGAACATCACCGTTCTGTGGTCTGAAAAACTGCCTCTGAACTTCAAGAAATTCGCCGCTAAAGTGTCCATCGACACCTCTTCTCTGCAATATGAGAACGATGACCTGATGCGTCCTGACTTCAACAACGATGACTACGCTATCGCTTGCTGCGTAAGTCCAATGGTTGTTGGTAAGCAAATGCAGTTCTTCGGTGCGCGTGCAAACCTGGCGAAAACCATGCTGTACGCAATCAACGGCGGCGTTGATGAAAAACTGAAAATGCAGGTTGGTCCTAAGTCTGAACCGATCAAAGGCGACGTGCTGAACTATGACGAAGTCATGGATCGCATGGATCACTTCATGGACTGGCTGGCTAAACAGTACGTGACCGCGCTGAATGTTATCCACTACATGCACGACAAGTACAGCTACGAAGCCTCTCTGATGGCGCTGCATGACCGTGACGTCATTCGCACCATGGCATGTGGTATCGCAGGTCTGTCCGTTGCGGCTGACTCCCTGTCTGCAATCAAATATGCGAAAGTTAAACCAATTCGTGACGAAGATGGTCTGGCTATCGACTTCGAAATCGAAGGCGAATATCCGCAGTTTGGTAACAACGACGCTCGCGTTGATGACATGGCGGTTGACCTGGTAGAACGTTTCATGAAGAAAATTCAGAAACTCACTACCTATCGTAACGCTATCCCGACTCAGTCTGTTCTGACCATCACCTCTAACGTTGTGTATGGTAAGAAAACCGGTAACACCCCAGACGGTCGTCGTGCTGGCGCGCCATTCGGCCCAGGTGCTAACCCAATGCACGGTCGTGACCAGAAAGGTGCGGTTGCCTCTCTGACCTCCGTTGCTAAACTGCCGTTTGCTTACGCGAAAGATGGTATCTCTTACACCTTCTCTATCGTGCCAAACGCGCTGGGTAAAGACGACGAAGTGCGTAAAACTAACCTCGCGGGTCTGATGGATGGTTACTTCCACCACGAAGCGTCCATCGAAGGTGGTCAGCACCTGAACGTGAACGTGATGAACCGTGAAATGCTGCTCGATGCGATGGAACACCCTGAGAAATATCCTCAGCTGACCATCCGCGTATCTGGCTACGCAGTACGTTTTAACTCCCTGACGAAAGAACAGCAGCAGGACGTTATTACCCGTACTTTCACTCAGTCCATGTAAGTGGAATTGACTGAAATCACGCGTTAAAAAGCGTACAATAAAGGCTCCACGCAAGTGGGGCCTTTTTAACACCCTCGCTTCATCAGTCTCTTTTGTCCGCTATCTATACTTAATGGATAACAGCCAAAACAGACTCGACATAGCCTTTGAGCTGTGCATCTACATAGGCCCCCGGATGGGCCAAATTCGGAGATATCACCGCAATGTCAATTATTGGTCGCATTCACTCCTTTGAATCCTGTGGCACCGTCGATGGCCCGGGGATCCGCTTTATCACTTTCTTCCAGGGCTGCCTGATGCGCTGCCTGTACTGCCATAACCGTGACACCTGGGACACCCATGGCGGTAAAGAAGTCACCGTAGAAGATCTGATGAAAGAGGTGGTGACCTATCGCCACTTTATGAACGCGTCCGGCGGTGGCGTGACGGCATCCGGCGGTGAAGCCATTCTTCAGGCTGAATTTGTGCGCGACTGGTTCCGCGCCTGCCACAAAGAAGGCATTCATACCTGCCTCGACACCAACGGCTTTGTGCGCCGTTACGATCCAGTTATTGATGAACTGCTTGAAGTGACCGATCTGGTCATGCTCGATCTCAAGCAGATGAACGATGAGATCCACCAGAATCTGGTTGGCGTCTCGAACCACCGTACCCTGGAATTTGCCAAATACATTGCCAACAAAGGCGTCAAGACCTGGATCCGCTACGTGGTGGTGCCGGGCTGGTCAGATGATGATGACTCTGCACATCGTCTGGGTGAATTTACCCGGGATATGGGTAACGTGGAGAAAATCGAACTCCTGCCCTATCACGAGCTGGGTAAACATAAATGGGTGGCGATGGGTGAAGAGTACAAGCTCGATGGCGTGAAGCCGCCGAAAAAAGAGACGATGGAGCGCGTCAAAGGTATTCTTGAGCAGTATGGCCACAAGGTCATGTATTAACGAAAAGGCCCGGTGAAAACCGGGCCTTTTTATATTCTATTTAAAGACGCCGTTAATAACGGAAGTCACAATCGCTGTACTCAGCGCAATTAAGACCAGGTCGTCACCTACCACGCGCCATTCATAGCCCGGATAGGAAGGAAGCTGACCCAGCATATCGGCTGGCACGGTTTTCTTCGCAATGCCCGGAGGCAGTGGCTTACCGCGCGCCAGGTTTTTCGCAATACCCGGAGGCAGAGAGTCGTAGCCCGTTAAGCCGTAATTCAGGGCCAGATGGCGGGCATGATCGAAGCTTACGCGAGCATCCACATCATTACCGACATCTTTGCTGTTTTTAAAGCTCTTATCCGATTTCCCAGGGTTATCCTGACCGTTATTGTGCTTATTACCATGGTTACCAGAGTTCCCGTTACCATGATTGCCGCTATTACCTTGTCCGCCACCGTTTCCGTGACCACCGCCATTCCCGTTACCAGGATTAGCCATGGCCGGAGCCGTTGCAAACGTTAAAGCCAACACTACGGCAAGTGCGGTAGTGGAAAAACGACGAGTAGACATGATGGCTGCCTTTTAGTGGGAGAACTCATTGGAATTATCGCCAGGCAGTAAAAACTCACAATCAGTAAAAGTCTTATATGTGACAGGGACAAAAAAGCCTGTCATCGACAGGCTTTTAATAAATCAGGCATGGGCCACTGGCGTTGGATGTTCGCCCACTTTGCGCAGCAGCATTAGCAGATAAATAAACGACACGCTGGCGATCATGATAAACAGCAGATTATCAGAATAATTTTGCATGAGCATAGCGGTAAAAGTCGGCCCCAGTAAACTGCCGATGGTGTAACTCAGCAACAAAGCCTGGTTCATCGCCACCAACTGGTGATGCTCAACTTTCTCACAGGCCCACGCCATCGCGACTGGATAGAGCGTAAAGCCCGCAGCCCCCAGAATGAACAGCGCGGGCGCCATCGCGGCGTTGCTGAGCATGGCGAGACAGCCCATGATGACCACGAAGACCTGAACGCGCAGCACCAGCAGACGACCAAAGCGGTCCGCCAGGCGGCCAATCGGCCACTGGCCGACAATCCCCGCGCTGACCATCACCGCCATCCAGAAACCGATCCCGGAATCACTGACGCCCTGATGGTTAAGATAGAGCGGCATCAGGCCATAGAGCGAGCCCAGCACAATGCCGGAAATAATGCAGCCGTTAACCCCCAGACGCGCCTGGCGCAGTCTCAGCATCGGCCAGACGTGGGTGGCTTCCTGATGTTCGCTGTTTTGATTCACAATACGGGTAAAGAGCAGCGGCAGGATCGCCGCCAGCACCATGCCCGTCACCCACGGCAGCACGCTCATCAGGTCAGTTGGCAGTTTGCTGACCATCAGCTGTCCCAGAACGGTACCGACATAGTAAACCATCATATAGGCCGCCAGCAGACGCCCGCGATTACGGGACGTGCCGCTGCACATCAGCGCGCTTTCAACCACCACCCAGATCATGGCGCAGCCGACGCCCGCAATAAAGCGCCAGACCATCCAGCTCCAGAAGCCGACCATAAGGCCTAAACCGGCGCAGCCGACGGCAAAGATCAGCGACGCCAGATAATAACTGCGGTTAAAACCAAAGCGCTTAATAAGGCTGCCCGTTAATAAGGTGCCCAGCAGATTGCCCGTAAAAAAGGACGAGCTAACCATACCCACCTGCCAGGTCGGTAAGTTTTCATGGGCGAGCCATAGCGGGACGAGTGTGTTTAACACCGCGATCGCCAGGGTCAGCAAAAGCAGGCCACAGAGCAACAAAAGCACCGGGCGGGTATAGGTGGTCATGGATTAAAAACCGTGAGGAAGTTCAGATTTCGTGCGCATCATGCCACTGGCAAAAACAAAGTCAATCCACCGATTCAGGCGTCACGCACGTTATGCGCCTTGTCGATTTAAAAAACTCATCCTGCTAATGCAAAGCCTGCTACTGATATTAATTATCTATTTGTTTTTATTTATTTCCGGGAATTTTTACAACGAAACATCAGTCGAAAAATTTCATGAATGAAAAAAGAAAAGCCGGGCGCTATGTCCCGGCTTTTTATAACAAAATCTAAAATTAGCTGGCGATAGCCAGACCGACCGTCATATGCAGACCGTAAAATACGCCGCGACCAATTAACTCCCCTGCCAGCACCAGCACAAAGGCCAGGGACAGTAACGGCAGCGCAGGCGAGTAACCTTTAAGCTGAGGGGCAATCCAGCACACCAGCGCAGCCGTCAGCAGCACCACACGCCAGGCCATCAGCGAACCGTAATCCGGCACCAGCGCCGAAGCCTGCTGGATAGAGCTGTGAATGGTCGCCAGCTCCGCTCCCTGCATGAGCGCGACAACGGTACTGATGACCAGCGCCAACAGCGAGACCGCGGGCAGCAGGCGCATCGCCCAACCATTAATGCCAGCCACGCGCAGCAGCAGATAACCCAGCAGCGGCCCGCCAATAAACATGGTCAGGAAGAAGCTCATCGGCGTCCAGACGCTGTACCAGGTTGGAACCGTATCAATGGTGTTGTACACCCTGACCATCATCCAGACGAAGACAACGCCCAGTACCATGGTGACGATGAGCCACAACGCGCGTAACCCTGACGGCAGCTTTTTCACCGCTGCCAGTAACCACCCCAGCCCGCCAACGGCAAAGAAGATTGCACCGCTGGCAATCTCGTTACTCAGCGAAGAGGCACCTACGCGGTTCAGGGAGTTAAACGCGCGCATCGGTGAGCCCAGGTGCAGCGTAGAGGCGATAAACCCAATGCCCATCAACACCCACAGGCCAAACATGCTTAACACTAAACGCTGCTGCTGTTCAGTATTGAGGTTCCCTTTTAACAGCGCCAGCGCAAGAACGATAAACCCGCCCGCCACGCACTGCCCAAAGACCGTGAAGATCATCAGCGGCCATTCATGCCATCCACTTCCCATCTCACACCTCCTTCGGGTTTGCCAGGTAGCCGGTGGTGTCCCCCGTCGGACGGCTGTTGGCGTTAGGTTTAATCACAATACTCGGCTTTGTGAAATGCGCAGACGGCAGCGGCGCGACGGCAGCAAGCTGGCCGTGTTTTTTGCGCAGCTCCTCAATCGGGCCAAAGTCCAGCGCGCGCAGCGGGCAGGATTCGACGCAGATGGGCTTTTTGCCATCCGCCACCCGGCTGTGGCAGCCGTCGCACTTGGTCATGTGGCCTTTGGCGGCATTGTACTGCGGCGCGCCGTACGGGCAGGCCATGTGGCAGTAGCGACAGCCGATGCAGACATCCTCGTCCACCACCACAAAACCGTCGTCGCGCTTGTGCATTGCCCCGCTCGGGCAGACCTTGGTGCAGGCCGGATCTTCGCAGTGGTTGCAGGCAATCGACAGGTAATAGGCGAAGACATTCTGATGCCAGACGCCGTTATCCTCCTGCCAGTCGCCGCCCGCGTATTCATAAATACGCCGGAAGCTGACCTCCGGGGTCAGGTCTTTGTAATCCTTGCAGGCCAGCTCGCAGGTTTTGCACCCGGTGCAGCGGCTGGAATCAATAAAAAATCCATACTGGGTTGTCATCGGTTACTCCTTACGCCTTTTCAACCTGAACGAGGTTTGTGTGGGATGGGTTGCCCTTCGCCAGCGGCGATGGACGCTGCGTAGTGAGAACGTTGATGCAGCCCGCCTGATCGATACGGTTCGCATCCGGGTTATACCAGGCCCCTTCCCCCAGCGCGACAACGCCAGGCATCATACGCGGAGTCACTTTAGCTTCGATATGCACTTCGCCACGTCCGTTGAAGATACGTACGCGATCGCCATTACTGATGCCGCGGGCTTTCGCATCCATCGGGTTGATCCACATCTCCTGTCGGCAGGCCGCTTTCAGTACGTCAACGTTGCCGTAGGTGGAGTGAACACGCGCTTTGTAGTGGAAACCGGTCAACTGAAGCGGGAATTTCTCCGTCAGCGGATCGTTGTAGTTTTCGAAGCCTGGCGTATAAATCGGCAGCGGATCGATAACGTCCCCTTCCGGCAATTCCCACGTTGCGGCAATTTTTGCCAGCTCTTCGGAGTAGATCTCGATTTTGCCCGACGGCGTGGTCAGCGGATTGGCCTGCGGATCGTCGCGGAAGGCTTTATACGCCACGTGATGCCCTTCCGGATCGCGCTGCTTGTACATGCCCTGCTTGCGGAAGGTATCGAAGTCCGGCAGGTCAGGAATGGCTTTGCGGGAAAGCTCGTGCAGATGGCGCATCCACCCTTCCTGAGTACGTCCTTCAGTGAACTGCTGCTCAACGCCAAGACGTTTCGCCAGCTCGGAAGTCATCTCATAGATGGTTTTGCACTCGAAGCGCGGTTTGATGGCCTGGTCAGTGAAGATCACATAGGACATGTTGCCGCAGGAGGCATCCAGCGCGAAATCCATCTGCTCAGACGCGGTGCAGTCTGGGAGCAGAATATCGGCATACTTTGCCGATGAGGTCATGTGGCAGTCGATCACCACAATCATTTCGCACTTCTTGTCGTCCTGCAAAATTTCATGGGTGCGGTTGATCTCAGAGTGCTGGTTGATCAGGCAGTTACCGGCATAGTTCCAGATCATTTTGATCGGCACGTCCAGCTTATCTTTGCCCCGAACACCGTCGCGCAGCGCAGTCATTTCCGGGCCGCGCTCGATCGCGTCCGTCCACATAAACATGGAGATGCTGGTCTGAACCGGGTTATCCAGCGTTGGCATACGTTCAAACGGTACTTCATACGAGCCTTCACGCGCCCCGCTATTACCGCCGTGAATACCGACGTTGCCAGTCAGAATCGAGAGCATAGAAATAGCGCGGGTGGCAATTTCGCCATTCGCGTGGCGCTGAGGTCCCCAGCCCTGGCTGATATAAGCCGGTTTAGTTGAACCAATTTCACGTGCCAGCTGAACAATACGTTCGACAGGAATGCCGGTGATAGTGGATGCCCACTCCGGGGTTTTCGCCACGCCGTCGCTGCCCTGGCCAAGAATATAGGCTTTATAGTGCCCGTTAGCCGGTGCGCTGGCTGGCAGCGTCTTCTCGTCGTAACCGACGCAGTATTTATCCAGGAACGGCTGGTCGACGAGGTTTTCAGTAATCATTACATACGCCAGCGCATTGACCAGCGCCGCGTCGGTACCAGGGCGGATGGGGATCCACTCGTCTTCACGCCCTGCGCCGGTATCGGTGTAGCGCGGATCGACGATGATCATTCGTGCGTTGGATTTGGCGCGCGCCTGCTCAAGGTAATAGGTTACCCCGCCGCCGCTCATGCGCGTTTCGCCCGGGTTGTTGCCGAACAACACCACCAGTTTACTGTTCTCGATATCCGACGGGCTGTTGCCGTCTGCCCAGCCGCCGTAGGTGTAGTTCAGGCCCGCGGCAATCTGTGCGGAAGAGTAGTCGCCGTAATGGTTGAGATAGCCGCCGCAGCAGTTCATCAGGCGCGCTACCAGCGTTTTACCCGGCGGCCAGGAACGGGTCATGGTGCCGCCAAGCGTCCCGGTGCCGTAGTTGAGGTAGATAGATTCGTTGCCGTACTCTTTGATCAGGCGCTGCATGTTGGTCGCGATAATATCGTAGGCTTCGTCCCAGCTAATGCGCTCGAACTTCCCTTCCCCACGCTTACCGACGCGCTTCATTGGGTATTTCAGACGATCCGGGTTATATACGCGACGGCGCATTGAGCGACCACGCAGACAGGCACGAACCTGATGTAACCCTTCGTAGTTATCATCGCCGGTATTGTCGGTTTCGACATATTTGATTTCACCGTCCACCACGTGCATACGCAGTGGGCAGCGGCTACCGCAGTTAACGGTACAGGCACTCCACACCACTTTTTCCGGGGCTGAAGCGGGAGACAGAGCCTCCGCCGCCGACGCCAGTCGGGTAAAGGGGAGCGTAAAGGCGCTGCTGGCAACCGCCAGACCACCTATTGCCGTGGTTTTCATCAACCCACGGCGAGTGACCTCGGCAGCCATTAACGCTTCAGGCGCTTTGATTTTCATAAAGACTCACTTTGGTTGCTCACAAAGAAAAGAGAGGCGGCGCAAACCGCTATGTAGTTTTATTTATAACGAATTACAACGTTATTGGTGTTTTATGCTGACTTTCGTTCGGAGGAGTATTACTACTTTAGAGGGAGGGGTTATTGCTTCGTATCAAATCAGAGGCATAAAAAAAGCGCCCTGAGGCGCTTTTTTGTCTTAGAGCAAATAATTATCCGATGAACTGCTGGCCTTTCATGTAAGGGCGCAGCACTTCAGGGATCTCAATGCGCCCGTCAGCCTGCTGGTAGTTTTCCAGCACAGCAACCAGCGTACGGCCTACTGCCAGACCAGAACCGTTCAGGGTATGAACCAGACGGGTTTTCTTGTCAGATTTGCTGCGGCAACGCGCCTGCATACGACGCGCCTGGAAATCCCAGACGTTAGAGCAGGAGGAGATTTCACGGTAGGTGTTCTGCGCAGGCACCCAGACTTCAAGGTCGAAGGTTTTGCAGGCACCGAAGCCCATGTCGCCGGTGCACAGCGCCATACGACGGTATGGTAGACCCAGCAGCTCCAGCACTTTTTCCGCGTGGCCGGTCATCTCTTCCAGCGCGTCCATAGACTCTTCCGGACGAACGATCTGCACCATCTCAACTTTATCGAACTGGTGCATACGGATCAGACCGCGCGTATCGCGACCGTAAGAACCGGCTTCAGAACGGAAACATGGAGAGTGCGCAGTCAGTTTGATTGGCAGATCGTCTTCGTCGATGATCTCATCACGCACGAGGTTGGTCAGCGGCACTTCCGCAGTTGGGATCAGCGCGTAGTTGCTGCTGTCAGCTTCCTCGTCCAGCGGACGGGTATGGAACAGATCGCCGGCAAATTTCGGCAGCTGGCCTGTACCGTACAGCGTATCGTGGTTAACCAGATACGGAACGTAGGTTTCGCTGTAGCCGTGCTGCTCGGTGTGCAGATCCAGCATGAACTGCGCCAGCGCGCGGTGCAGGTGAGCAATTTGCCCTTTCATTACCACGAAGCGAGAACCGGTCAGCTTAACCGCTGCCGCAAAGTCCAGGCCCGCGTGCATTTCGCCCAGCGTCACGTGATCGCGCACTTCGAAGTCAAACTCGCGAGGCGTACCCCAGCGTTTCACTTCAACGTTGTCGTTTTCGTCTTTGCCGACAGGCACGCTGTCGTCAGGAATGTTCGGGATCGCCAGAGCAATATCGCGAATTTCAGCCTGAAGAACGTCCAGTTCAGCTTTCGCCTGATCCAGCTCTTCACCCAGTTTGTTCACTTCCAGGCGTAATGGCTCAATATCTTCCCCGCGCGCTTTCGCCTGGCCAATGGATTTCGATCGAGAATTACGCTCTGCTTGCAGATTTTCAGTTTGTACCTGCAAAACTTTACGACGCTCTTCAAGAGCGCGCAGCTTATCTACATCCAGCTTAAAGCCCCGGCGTGCCAGTTTTTCAGCGACTGCGTCTGGCTCATTACGCAGCAGATTGGGATCGAGCATGCTTATCCTGTGCTTATCGAATTAAAAAAGGAAAAAGTGACCACAGCCTGCGGCCACAGAGATATATTGCCAACATTACCGCAACGATTGAACTAACGGTAGCGTTTTATAGGGCTATTTTGATCCTGTCCGGCAAGCCAGGCGAGCTTTTCGCCAATCTTACCCTCAAGACCTCTGTTTGTAGGGTGATAATAGCGGGTTTGTGCCATCTCCAGCGGGAAATACTCCTCCCCGGCGGCGTAGGCATTGGGTTCATCATGGGCGTAGCGATACTCCTGCCCGTAACCCATTTCTTTCATCAGCTTTGTAGGGGCATTGCGAAGGTGTACCGGAACGTCGTAATCCGGACGTTCACGTGCATCCGACATCGCCGCTTTAAAGGCGGTATACACTGCATTGCTTTTCGGCGCGCAGGCCAGATAGACAATTGCCTGCGCAATGGCACGCTCACCTTCCGCGGGTCCGACGCGGGTAAAGCAGTCCCAGGCGGAAATAGCGACCTGCATGGCGCGTGGATCGGCATTACCGACATCTTCTGACGCAATGGCCAGGCAGCGACGCGCGACATATAACGGATCGCCACCGGCGGTAATGATACGCGCATACCAGTAGAGTGCCGCATCCGGCGCGCTGCCGCGCACGGATTTATGTAACGCAGAGATAAGGTCGTAGAAACGGTCGCCTTTATTATCGAAGCGCGCACTGCGTTCACCGGCAATTTCGGTGAGCAGTTCAGGCTTCAATACGCGCTTGCCCGCATCGTCCACTTCGGCCATATCGGCCATCATTTCCAGCGTATTCAGTGCCCGACGCGCATCGCCGTTGACCAGTTCAGCGATCGCACGACGCGTCTCGTCCGGCAGAACGATATCCTGTCCGCCGTAACCCCGCGCTTTGTCCTCCATCGCCTGGGTCAGAACCTTTTCGATATCCTCTGTGGTCAGGGATTTAAGCAGGTAAACGCGGGCGCGGGAAAGCAGCGCGGAGTTGAGTTCAAACGACGGGTTTTCCGTGGTTGCGCCGATGAAGAAAATCGTGCCGTCTTCAATGTGCGGCAGAAACGCATCTTGCTGGCTCTTGTTGAAACGGTGGACTTCATCAACAAACAGAATGGTGCGGCGCCCGGCATTACGGTTTTGCCGTGCGCGCTCGATCGCCTCGCGGATCTCCTTCACGCCGGAGGTAACCGCCGAGATGCGCTCAACGTCCGCGTTAGCATAGCGGGCGATCACTTCAGCGAGGGTGGTTTTGCCGGTGCCGGGTGGCCCCCAGAGGATCATGGAGTGCAGATGCCCCGCCTCAATAGCGCGCGGCAAGGGTTTCCCCGCAGCCAGCAGGTGTTGCTGGCCGATGTACTGCGCTAAATTTTCTGGCCGCATACGGGCGGCCAGAGGTTGAAACGCATTATCTGAAAAATCGAGCGACAGGTTGCTCACTCATGCCTCTTACTTATTACGTTGGTCATCCACCGTTACGCCCTGCGGCGGGGTAAAGGTGAATTTCGAAGCATCTACAGCGCCGTTTTGCTGAGACTTAAGCTGATAGCTACTGCGCTGATCGTCCTGCTCAACCGCGCCGAACTGATTGATGGTACCGTTGCTGCTCACGTTAATCGTGAACTGCTTCAGATTACCGTTGCTGCCTTTTGGCGTCAGGACGAACTCATCACCGTTTTGTTTGATGTTGTACTGCTGCCAGTCGCTGGACTGGTTACGGGCAATGAGCATAAACGGCGTATTGCTGGTCGCGTCTTTCAGCCAGGTGGCGGTCGCCTGCTCAACAAACGGGTTGTAGAACCACAAGGTTTTCCCGTCGGACACCAGCACGCTTTCATCAGGCTGGGTCATGTGCCAGTTGAAGAGATTCGGGCGTTTCACCCACAAATCCCCCTGACCTTCCTGCACCGCGTTGCCGCTGCCGTCAGTCACTTTTTGCGTGAAGCTGGCGTGGAAGCTGCTCACTTTATCCAGTCGGCTTTTAAGGTCGCTTGCTGCATCAGCCCAGACGCTGCTGGCAACAAAACTGGAGAGTAATGCACAGGCGATGGCGATTTTTTTCATTGTTATTCCTTAAAATACGTCTTCCCGATATGGGGGTTCCGTTTCTATTCTGGACCTGCCTGAAGGCAGGCGACAGAAGAATATGCTTAATTTTTGCTGATTTACCCTTCTTTGCAATCGCTGAAGGTTAATCAAAAGGCGGTGGTGCCAGCACCTCTCGGTTACCGTTATGCCCCTGTTCGCTCACAATACCCTGGGCTTCCATCTGCTCGATAATACGCGCCGCGCGGTTGTAGCCGATACGGAACTGGCGCTGGACGCCGGAGATGGACGCCTTACGTTTTTCGGTGACGAAATTAACCGCCTGGTCAAATAACGGATCCAGTTCTTCGCCGCCGTCAAAACCACCGCCGCCACCTTCGCTTTCACTGTCGGAGGTGATGCCGTCAACGTATTGCGGCCGCCCGCGCGCTTTCCAGTCCTGTACCACCGCATGCACTTCCTGGTCGCGAACAAACGCACCGTGGACACGCACCGGCGAGGTGGAGTTCGGGCCGGAATAGAGCATATCACCCATTCCCAGCAGCGACTCTGCACCGCCCTGGTCAAGGATAGTACGCGAGTCAATTTTACTCGACACGGTAAACGCGATACGGGTCGGGATGTTTGCCTTAATAAGCCCGGTGATAACGTCTACGGACGGACGCTGCGTTGCCAGTACCAGGTGGATGCCCGCCGCACGCGCTTTCTGTGCCAGACGCGCAATCAGCTCTTCCACTTTCTTACCAACGGTCATCATCAGGTCGGCAAATTCATCCACCAGCACCACGATGTAAGGCAGTTTTTCCAGCACCGGATGCTGGGCATCCATGCTGTCACCCGGCTTCCAGTATGGGTCCGGAATCGGACGGCCCATACGCGCCGCCTCGGCGATTTTCTCGTTATAACCGGCCAGGTTACGCACGCCCAGCGCCGACATCAGCTTGTAGCGACGCTCCATTTCATTGACGCTCCAGCGCAATGCGTTGGCGGCGTCCTTCATGTCGGTCACCACTTCCGTTAACAGGTGCGGAATGCCTTCGTAGACGGACAGTTCAAGCATTTTCGGGTCGATCATGATGAAACGCACATCTTCAGGCTGCGCTTTGTAGAGCATACTGAGGATCATGGCGTTCACCCCGACTGATTTACCGGAGCCGGTGGTACCCGCAACCAGCAGATGCGGCATCTTCGCGAGATCGGCAACCACCGGATCGCCGGCGATATCTTTACCCAGCACCACGGTCAGCGGGGACGGGTTGTCGCGGAATTTGGTGTTATCCAGAACTTCACGCAGATAAACGGTCTGGCGTTTCTTGTTTGGCAGCTCAAGGCCAACGTAAGGCTTACCTGGGATCACCTCCACCACGCGTACCGCCACGGTCGACAGAGAACGCGCCAGGTCACGGGACAGGTTAGAAATACGTGCCGCTTTTACGCCTGGCGCCAGATTCAGTTCGAAACGGGTGATCACCGGGCCAGGTGAGTAGTTCACCACGTCCGCTTTAATACGGAAGTCAGCCAGACGCGCTTCCACCAGACGGGCCATCTGTTCAAGGGCAAAGGTATCCACCGGCTCGACTTCCGCTGGCGGCGGCGTTAACAGATCCAGCGACGGCAGCGGCGTACTTGGTCGTTGCAGCGGACGGCTGTCTCCGTTACGCATCAGCAGCGGGTGAATCAGGCTTTCCTGCGGCTGTGGTGCTGGCTGCTGGAACTGCGGCTGCGGCGGTTGGGCAGGCGTCTGCGGCTGAGCATACGCCTGTGGCGCCGGTTGTTGCGGCTGCGCGTAAACCTGTGGCGGAGGCGACTGACGCACCGGTTCCGCTTCTGGCATCACGCTCGGCGTGAACAGCGGTTCGCTTGGGCCATCATCCACCAGATCTTTCATTGGTGAGAATTCGAAATCCGACAGCGAGAACGGGTTTGCCCCCGAAGGCTGCTCACCGGAATAACGCTGCTGCTGCGTAGCGGCAAACTGGCGCGCCAGCTCCGCTTCAGCCGCATCATCATCCTCCTGGTGTGAAGGCACGTCGTGCTGATACTCGTCGCCGTAGCGCTGATTCTGCTGGGCGGCAAACTGACGCGCCAGCTCGTCCTGATGCAGTTCGTCGGCATCATCTTCGTAGTCAGAACCACGCGCTTTCTCTTCCGCCATACGCTGGGAAGGCAGTTTAATGCCATAAGAGGCCAGCTCCCGGCGAGTCGGCACGCGCACGCGGTTAGGGCGCGGCAATTGTGGACCAATGCCCTCTTTCACCTGAGGACGCGGCGCACCGTCGGTTGCCGGGCTGAATAGCGGAGCGGACGCGGCAGCG